>NZ_JBSSMA010000009.1:0-145774 GCF_053891095.1 Soonwooa purpurea | reverse complement strand
AATACAGTTTCTTTCCTCCCATTTTTGGATGAATCATTCGCAGCTCTGCTACCCAATCCACAACCTGCTGTGCATTTTGTTGCCGCTTTGCTCTTCGTTTCAAATGACGATAATAAACCTGTCGGTCCACCCCGAACAATTCACAGGAGAAACTTATGGTTTCTTTTTGTTCCTTTCGGAAAGATTCGATAGTTCGGGTGGTGAGTTTTTTCGTATATCAATTTGATATTCCTCTTCGGCAAGGTTAATCATCATATCGAAAATAATGGCTTTTTTATCAGCCACATAAGCCTGTTTCTCAAGGAAAGCCTTCTGCTTTTGCAAAAGCTTTACTTGAGCTTCAAGCTCCATGATCTTTTGTTCTGGTGACTTTGGCATATTAGAAGGCGTTTGGTTCTCCCAGTCAAAGGTACCAAATTTTCTGAGCCAACTCACAACTGTGCTTCGAGCTTGGATGCCATATTTTCGGCAAGCAACAGTGGTAGAGAGTTCTCCAGACTCGATTTCTTTTACAACGTTCAACTTAAAAGACATACTGTAATCGCGCTGAGTGCGTTTGACATAATTGTTTCTTTCTTCCATAATAACGATTATTTTTTTTGTATCGCTATTTCAGGACGGGACAAAGCTTAAATAAAAAACGCCAACTTTATTTAAGTTGGCGTTTTTTATATTTTTAAAATTAATCGTTCAGCTTCAATACAGCCATAAATGCAGATTGCGGAACTTCTACACGACCAATTTGTTTCATTTTCTTCTTACCTTCTTTTTGTTTTTCAAGAAGTTTACGTTTTCTGGAGATGTCGCCACCATAACACTTTGCGGTAACGTCTTTTCTTAGCGCTTTAATGGTCTCTCTAGCGATAATTTTCGCTCCCAAAGCGGCCTGAACAGCAATGTCAAACTGTTGTCTTGGAATTAACTCACGCAATTTTTCGCACATTCTTTTTCCAATGTAATAAGCATTGGAATCGTGAATTAATGAAGATAAAGCATCCACCATATCACCATTAATCAAGATGTCCATTTTCACTAATTTAGAAGCACGGAATCCGATTGGATGATAATCGAAAGAGGCATAACCTTTAGAAATTGATTTTAAACGATCGTAGAAATCGAAAACAACTTCCGCCAATGGCATATTGAAAATTAATTCTACTCTGTCTGCGGTTAAATAACTTTGGTTGACAATTTCGCCACGTTTTTCAATACAAAGCGTCATTACAGCACCTACAAAATCCGATTTTGTGATGATAGAAGCTTTAATATAAGGTTCTTCCACGCGATCCATCGTCATGGGATCCATCATTTCTGACGGGTTGTTAATCAAAATAGGAACTTCCGGTTCTTTCTTTGTATATCCATAGTAAGATACGTTGGGAACGGTGGTAATAACATTCATGTTAAACTCTCTATCCAAACGCTCTTGCACAATTTCCATGTGAAGCATTCCTAAGAATCCGCAACGGAAACCAAATCCTAAAGCTGCAGAACTTTCTGGCTCGAAAACCAAAGAAGCATCATTCAATCGAAGTTTTTCTAATGAAAATCTCAATTCTTCAAAATCTTCAGATTCAATAGGGTAAATACCTGCGAAAACCATTGGTTTTACTTCTTCGAAACCGTCGATTGCTGCCAATGCTGGATTATCTGTTGCGGTAATGGTGTCGCCCACTTTTACTTCGCGAGCATCTTTAATCCCGGAAATAATATAACCAACATCTCCTGTTTTAATTTCTTGTTTTGGAAGTTGCTTAAGTTTCAAAGTTCCCACTTCATCGGCATCATAGGTTTTTCCTGTTGCCATGAATTTTACTTTTTGGCCTTTTTTGATGCTTCCGTTTACGACTTTAAAATAAGCTTCAATTCCTCGGAAAGGATTATAAACAGAGTCAAAAATCAAAGCTTGAAGCGGTGCATCGGGTTCACCCACTGGAGCTGGAATTCTTTCTACAATTTGCTCTAAAAGATGGTGAACCCCATCACCTGTTTTTCCTGAAACTCTTAAAACATCTTCATATTCGCAACCGATAAGATTCATAATTTCATCGGTCACTTCTTCAGGATTAGCCGAAGGAAGGTCTATTTTATTAAGAATCGGAATAATCGTAAGGTCGTTTTCTAACGCCAAATAAAGGTTAGAAATGGTTTGTGCCTGAATACTTTGAGCTGCATCTACAATGAGCAAAGCACCTTCACAAGCGGCAATAGAACGAGAAACTTCGTAAGAAAAATCTACGTGTCCTGGTGTGTCAATAAGGTTAAGAACAAATTTTTCACCTTTATACTCATAGTCCATTTGGATGGCGTGAGATTTAATGGTGATACCGCGTTCTTTTTCCAAATCCATGTCATCCAAAGTCTGAGATTGAAGCTCTCTTTGGGTAACGGTATTGGTATATTCTAAAAGTCTGTCTGCCAAAGTACTTTTACCGTGATCGATATGTGCAATGATGCAGAAGTTTCTTATATTTTTCATGTATAACTCTTGTAATTTGCAAAGATAAAAAAAGAGACTTAAAAAGCCCCTTTTTTCTGTAAATCAGATGAAATCTTACTGATTAAAGCTATATGTACCCATAAAAGGGTCAATGTAAACATTATTTTTATCGGCAGCCTGGGCTTTATCATTTTTTACGTCATTGCTAATAACTTCAACAGTTGCAGCAACAGTATAGCCAATAATCCCAAATCCTACAAAAAACCAAGGCGAAACTTTGAATTCTTCTGGATATAAAATACCTCGGTTTGCATACAAATAGAAGCCATTATCATCTTTTTGTAGTTCTTTAAAACCTAACGCAGTATTCTTGAAGGCCTTAGCATCTTTTACAAAAGCAAATATTTTTCGCGCAGGGATTTTATCTTTTGTAATAGGATTAACAGCCTTTGTAAATTCTTCATCTTCCATTAACATTTGATAACCTTCTTTAGGCTCTTGTTGAAAAAAACTTTTAAAATCAGTGTAAACACCATCTTTAAGATCTGCATTGGCAAGTGCTGGAATTTGCGGATACATGATTGTTTCATAGTTTTTTAGTTGGTCAAAAGGAATTAAGGTTTCCCTAGGTTTTGCGCTATAAGAGTCTGACAGTAATTTTTGTAAAATTTTTGCAATGTTTTCAACAAAAGAATTTGGTAATCCCGAAACAACTTTAGAGTCCAAACCTAAGACATCATCAAAACGACTCAGAAAATAATATCCTTCTGACGTTTTAAGAAAAGTTGACATCTTAATATCTAGATTACAATAGATTGTATTGTCTCTCATAGTATTTTTGATGTTAAAATCCTCAATAAGCATCACAATATCATTGATCCCTTCTTTTTTATTTTGTTTGCGATACCAGTTTTCGATGTCATTTTTTGCATTATTTGTAGGAAAAGAAAAAGCATAATAATTTCCACGATATACAATTTTCCCTATTTCTTCCTCCGCGCGGAGGTCTATAACTTCAAGGCTTTTTGTTTTTCTAGAAAAATCTTGAATAGGATAATTAAGTTTTATGCTTTTGGTTTTATTATAGTTTTGAGAAATTACAAAGCTTGGAATAAGCATCAGAACTAATAGCAGGTTAGTAAGTCTTTTCATATTGAAGTAAATTGTTGCTCGTAAAAATACATTTTTCTTCCATATAAAACTTTCTACCGAAAACCTCATCGCGGCCGGGATGGAAAGGGCGCGAGCGCAGCGAGCGGTCTGAGCAAACGCATGGCAAAACGCAAAGGCTTGTAAAGACCAAACCCCTGCACAGCCCGAAATGTCCGCCCAAATTTTAATCATTTAATAAAACAATGTTAAAGATTTATAAAATTGACTGTATTATTCGGAGACTCGCACAATTATTGATTAAATTTGGGAATTAAGAACATTAACAATAAAAAACAATTATTATGGCTTTTGAATTACCTAAATTAGGTTATGCGTATGATGCTCTAGAACCGAACATCGATGCAAGAACAATGGAAATCCACTATACTAAACACCACCAAGCTTATGTTGACAATCTTAACAAAGCTATCGAAGGGACAGAACTAGAAGGTAAAACGATTGAAGAAGTTTGCAAAATTGGGACTGATAAGCCTGCTGTAAGAAATAACGGCGGTGGACATTTTAACCATACTTTGTTCTGGGAAATTTTGACACCGGGTGGAAGCAAAGAGCCTGTAGGAAAAGTAAAAGAAGAAATTGAAAAATATGGTGGTTTTGAAAAATTCAAAACTGATTTTTCTGAAGCGGCTAAAACTAGATTTGGATCTGGATGGGCTTGGCTATGTAAAAAGGAGGACGGAAGTGTTGCGGTATGCTCAACACCTAACCAAGATAACCCACTAATGCCAGTAGCAGATTGCAAAGGGACTCCAATTCTTGGTCTTGACGTTTGGGAACACGCTTATTATTTGAACTATCAAAACAGAAGACCTGACTATGTAGGTTCTTTCTTTGATGTTATCAACTGGGATAAAGTGGAAGAACTTTATAACAAATAGGCTACAAACAATCTCTATTATAAAGAAGGAAGTTATCTCTCGGGCTAACTTCCTTTTTTATTTGTAATTTTTATTTTCCGTTGTAGGCGGTCATCGTGTTGCCCACGCCAGCAAAAACGAATGATAAACAGGCATTTGCAAACTTGTCCAATCGTTCTTGTAGTTTTTCATTTTCTTCGTCGGACCATTTTCCTAAGACATAATCAACTTGTTGGCCATCTTTAAATTCTGCTGAAATCCCAAAACGGAGTCTTGTATAATTGCCCGTTTTAAGAACTTCTTCAATATTGCGTAGCCCGTTGTGTCCGCCTGCTCCGCCTTTCATTTTCATTCTTAAAGTTCCGAATGGCAAGGCCAAATCATCAGTAACAATCAATATATTTTCTAAAGGAATGTTTTCTTTTTGCATCCAAAACCGGACGGCATTTCCACTCAAATTCATGTAAGTATCCGGTTTTAAGACAAAGACTTTTCGGCCTTTATGTTTTCCTTCTGCTAATAATCCAAAGTTGCTTGATTTGAAAGGTGCTTCAATTTTTTCGGCGATTTTTTCAGCAACTTTAAACCCGACATTATGCCGGGTTTCTGTATATTCGTCACCTTTGTTGCCTAATCCGACAATAAGATATTTCATAATTTAATAATATTGAAATGTAATTTTTCCGCCGTCACTTCTTGTTCCAGAAACTGGGTAACCGTCCGCGTTATACTCATAATTTACACTAATCGTCATAGTTTGTCCCATAACAACAGATTTTAATGTTCTGTAATTATTCTTTGACAGAACTGCAATGGGAGAAGATCCAAACATAAAATTCAGAGAAAAAACTTTAAAAGCTTCTGGGAAAGCTGCAAATGGATTTTTCTTGTCATCATAGTTAGAGGGTGTATTTTCAGTTACGATAGGAATTCCCATGGAAGTCATCGTGATATTAAATTTATTAATATTTCCCGAAGCAAAACCAATTACCGTTTCAAGTTTTCCGATTTCAGCTGGTCCGGCTTGATATGTTGTTTTCACATTAGAAACACCACTTGCTGAATAAGAAAAAATGGCATTAGCAACATGGACTTGTTCGCCTCCCGAAGTTGCAACACCTGTACAAGAAACTAATTTATCACCTGTATAATTAAGATCAAATTTTGTATCTAGTTTTTGGCCTTCTTCGATTTGATTTAAGGTAACTTTAGTCAACACATCGCCATCATAAACTAAGGTATAAGTTGCATCGTCGCCTTCTGTAGATTTTGCCGTAACGCCCACAAGTTTGCTGCCATTGTAGGTATATTCAGTGGTCATAGTTTCGCCATCCACATTGGTATCAACAATTTTTTTGATTTTCTTCACTGCGGTTTCGTTATCCCCTCCAGTATCGGGAAGTTCGGTTCCGTCATAGTCTACACCAACCAACAAATCGCCATTTATATCTCTGGACGTATCGCAGGCATTCATCACCAAAGCCGCTCCGAGAACGAATAAAATTTTGAAATTAAATTTCATCATCTTTTAAATTTTTACAAAAGTAGTTTATTTCAATTAATATTAACTTGCCAAAATCTTCTCTAATAAAACATTAACGGCGTCCACATTATTAATATTGTCAATACGCATCATCAGTTGACTTCCCTCCTTCCCTGCTTTTTCTTTGAGTTGTGCTTCGGCGGGATTTTGCTGGAGATAAGCTATCACTTTCCGGAATTTTTCTGTTTGATAAAACTTATCTTGTGGATTACTCGGGAAATAGCCTAAGAACGTGTGTTTTTTCATAGCAATTTTATCAAATCCAATATCCGCAGCCAACCATTTCAGGCTGACACTTTTCAGCAAGTTAATGGCTTCTTTTGGAAGATTTCCGAAACGGTCAATCAATTCGTTTTCGAATTTATTTAAATCTTTTTCGTTATCAATATCTGCTAATTTTTGGTAAAGCGACAGCCTTTCTTCTGTGCTCGACACATAATCGTCTGGCAACATGAGGTCTAGATCTGTTTCAATATTAACATCTTTCGTAGTTTTAATCAGTTTTTGACGTTCTTCTTCATTCTCAAATAATTTTTCGAATTCTTCATCATCTTTTAATTCTTCAAGTGCTTCTTGCATGATTTTTTGATAGGCTTCAAACCCCATTTCGTTGATAAATCCACTTTGCTCGCCACCTAACAAATCTCCAGCGCCACGAATTTCCAAATCCTTCATCGCAATCTGAAAACCACTTCCTAAATCTGAAAACTGCTCTATCGCTTCAAGACGTTTTCTAGCATCCGAAGTCATCATATCCATCGGCGGTGTTACAAGATAGCAAAAAGCTTTTCTATTGCTACGTCCGACACGTCCACGCATTTGGTGCAAATCCGCCATCCCGAAACGTTGCGCATCATTTATGAAAATCGTATTGGCATTCGGAACATCCACGCCACTTTCAACAATGGTTGTAGATACTAATACATCGTATTTGCCTTCCATAAAGTCCAAAACATTTTCTTCTAACTTCTTGCCATCCATTTGGCCATGTCCTGTAATAACACGTGCATCTGGCACCAATCTTTGGATAAGTCCGGCAATGTCTTTTAAGTTTTCGATTCTGTTGTTAATAAAATAAACTTGCCCGTCACGTTGCAACTCATAAGAAACAGCATCACGAATGACTTCTTCATCAAAACCTATCATCTGCGTATCAACAGGTTGACGATTGGGTGGTGGCGTTTTGATGACCGATAAATCGCGCGCAGCCATCAAAGAAAACTGTAATGTTCTAGGAATAGGCGTTGCGGTCAAGGTCAAAGTATCTATATCGCTTTTCAGCGTTTTTAAT
This sequence comes from Soonwooa purpurea, assembly GCF_053891095.1. Taxonomy (NCBI): domain Bacteria; kingdom Pseudomonadati; phylum Bacteroidota; class Flavobacteriia; order Flavobacteriales; family Weeksellaceae; genus Soonwooa; species Soonwooa purpurea. Next base: position 138,470 of record NZ_JBSSMA010000009.1, on the reverse strand, counting down.
TTATCTTTTACAGAAACACCAAACTTATGTTCTTCATCAATAATTAATAAACCTAAATCCTTGAACTTGACATTTTTACCAACCAACTGATGTGTTCCGATAACAATATCAATTTTACCATCTTCTAAGCCTTGTAAAGTTTCGGATTTTTGTTTTGCCGTTCGGAACCTATTGAGATACGACACGTTAACAGGAAAGTCTTTAAGTCTTTCTTTAAAGCTTCGGTAATGTTGAAAAGCCAAAATAGTCGTAGGTACCAAAATCGCAACTTGCTTTCCATCCGTCGCTGCTTTGAAAGCCGCACGGATCGCAACCTCGGTCTTACCAAAACCTACATCACCACAAATTAACCTATCCATAACCGTTTCGGCTTCCATATCGTGTTTGACATCGATGGTCGCTTTTTCCTGGTCGGGTGTATCTTCATACAGAAAGCTAGCTTCTAACTCATTTTGCAAATAAGAATCTGGCGAAAATGCAAATCCTCTAGCCATTTTTCTTTGAGCATAAAGCTTAATCAAATCAAATGCAATCTGCTTAACCTTAGCTTTCGTTTTCTGTTTTAAAGACTTCCATGCGGGCGAACCGAGTTTGCTGAGAACAATCTCGCGACCGTCTGGTCCGTTATATTTTGAAATTTTGTGGAGTGAATGAATACTTACATACAGCAAATCTCCATTTTTATAACTTAGCTTAAAACATTCCTGAACTTTGCCATCATTATTCACTTTTACCAATCCCATGAATTTGCCAATCCCATGATCGATATGCGTAATGAAATCTCCAATCTTTAAAGAGGTTAAATCCTTGAGTGTCAACTGTTCACTTTTAGCAAATGCATTCTTTGCTTTAAACCGTTGATAACGATCAAAAATCTGATGATCTGTATAAACCGAAATTTTATTTTTACTATCTACAAAACCTTCATGCAGCTCTGACAAAAATCCTTTATAAGGCACTTCTTTTTCTAATTCTTCAAAAATAGATTCGAGTCTTTCTTTTTGTTTTTCAGTAGAAAAAGAAATCCAAGTATCGTAGCCTTCGGCCTGTTTTTCCATAAGATCTTCGATGAGCAATTCGAAGTTTTTATGAAATGTTGGTTGCTGGGTTTGGAACGCGTCAACTTGGAAAAAATCAGCACCATCAAGCTTTAATGTGTCCATAGTAAAATCCACCATCGGACGATCTTTCAAAGCTTTAGAAAAATCTTCGGGAGAAACAAAAAGTTCTTTTGGCGATTGATGTTTAATATCTTTACTCAAAGTTTCAAACTTAGCTTCTGCTTTTTCGTAAAAATTCTTAACCTGAATTAATGACATGAAAGCATTTTTTGCTAATACAAAACAATCTCGAGGAAGCAACTCAAACAAAGAAACTTTAGTTTCAGTAACACTATAATTCATGTTCGAAACCAATTGAAAATCTGTAACTTTACCAATAGAAAGTTGCGTTTCTATATCAAAAGTTTTGATACTTTCCACCTCGTTTCCAAAAAAAGTAATTCTGAAAGGTTTTTCATTAGCAAAAGAAAACACATCGACAATGCCACCTCGAACAGAAAACTCGCCTGGCTCGGACACAAAATCGGTTTGATTAAACTGATAGTGATTGAGCAACTCATCGACAAAATCGAAATCCAGTTGATCGCCAACTTTTATATGATGTGAGATCGCTTTAAAGTCTTCTTTCTTCAAGACTTTCTCCGACAGCGCTCCAGAATAAGCAACAATAATTTTAGATTTCTTGCTAGAATTCAGTCGGTTAAGCACTTCGGTCCGGAGCACAAGATTGGCATTCTGCGTTTTTTCGATTTGATAAGGATCGAGATGCGTGGCTGGAAAATACAATACGTTTTCTTTTCCGACTAAATCTTCCAACTCAGCATTCGCGTAAAGTGCTTCTTCTTTATCATTGAAAATAAAAAGAATACTTTTCTTCTGAGTGACAAACAATTCTGCTGCAAAAATAGAAGCAGAAGATCCCGCCGATCCTTTTACAGAAATATGTTGATGTTGTTGCAGCGCATCGAAAATGGATTTTCCAAATTCGTTTTTTAAAAGATCCGGCAACAAATATTGTTGAATGGTTTTTAACGACATAAAATAACAAAAAGGTCTGAAAACGACATAACGATTCCAGAACTTTTCCGAAATCGTATATTAACAATGCAAATATACAAAAAGACTTTTTTTCGTTATATTTACTCTTCCAAAATAAACTAAAATCATGTTAAAGACTTTCTGGTTTTTAGGCATTTCGTTAGTCTTCATCACTTTTGCAAATTCCTGCAAAAGCAGTGGCGACTCGGACTTATTTCGCGCTTATGTTGAAGGCAAGATGATCCCTGGCACCAATCCTGATCTCATGATTTCGCCAATACATCTCGTTAGCAACAATAGAATTATTGGAGAAACCTTTCCAAAAGACAATGGACAATTTGTTATTGCAGGACCCTATAGCTCTGGCGAATACAAACTTCAATTCAAATCAAAGATTAAGCATTTCTCGTCTAGCAATCCACATTGCAAAATTGTTTCGGATTCATTAAGCATCCTTATACCTTCTGGAGAAACTTATCTCATTTTTGAAGAAATAAAATTTAAATAATGTCAAAATTCTGGATAATCCTCTTTGTTGTTCCGTGTTTGGTTTTCTCACAATCTCGAAAGAAAAAACCGATTATTGAAGAAATTAAATTCTCTATTGAACCGAATGTCCGTGTCATGAAAGCTATCGGTGACAATGCTATGAACAAAGCTCTATCTCCTTTTGTAGGTTTTGGTATTGGCGGAACACTCGACTTTTATAAAGGCTTTGGCCTAACCGCGGAATACAATTATCTAACGGCCAATCTTGACAAAGACAACCAAGGCGGTCTTTTTGGATACATGTCGGCTGCTACAATGCATAATTTTGAGTTTTCTGGCGTTTACAAACACAACATTGGCGAAGATGTTGACTTGGAAGCACTTGCGGGTGCTAGTATTTACAGAATTACATCAAAATTCATTGACAAAGGTGGAAATTTTAATGAAGGAAATGCAGGATTCCATATTGGTGGAAAAATACTTTATACCTTAGATCGAGAAGGTGTGCAGCAGGTTTTATGTGGGACCAAACTCAATTATTACACCGCCAGTATTCGCAATCAAAACCCTAAAATAGAAGATTTCTACTCAAAAGCTTGGTTTTTAAATGTCAGTCTAGCTTACCGAATTAATTTTTAATATTCGTTTTAATATTTTTTTAATCTTTAATAATTTATAGTTAAAATCGCTATATTGGTTTTTAAAAATTAAATTTTCATATACTTTTACATCACAATTCACAATAACATAAAATGAAAAATATTCTAACAGCTTTGATGTTAAGTTTAGGTTTAGGACTTGCAATAGCACAAAGCACGCAACCCGTTACAACAAAAGCGGCTCCCGTAACTGTTAAAAAAACTGAAGTTAAAAAAGTTACAAAAACCAGCAGTGACAAAGCGGTCGTAACGGATACAAAGACAAAAACTGTAAAACTAAAAAAAGACGGCACACCCGACAAACGCTACAAGCAAAATCAGCATCTTAAAAAAGATGGAACGCCTGATAAGCGTTACAAAGAGAACAAATAATTTTTCATAACTTTTATTTTTAGCGCGAACCTTGTTTCAAAAATTTTGAAGCAAGGTTTTTTTTTGCGCATAATATTTGCTATCAATTTGTTAACATTAAAAATATAAGCTATGATATACGAATTTCCTATGACCACCCTTAGCGAACTTATGAGTCAACTTGCCGAAAATGGCATAGATACAGAAGTTCGGATGAATGAAAACAAGGTTTTCGAATTGCAAGATTCTGGCAAAACATATACAAACCCAACTGACCTCGTGATTATCCGAGCCTATCGTTTTGAAGGAGAAAGCAACCCATCGGACAGTGCGGCACTTTATGTGTTAAAAGACAAAGATGGACAAATCTCTTATTTGATTGAAGCTTATGGTGCAGACAGCAACTATGAAGGTCCAGAATTTGATGATTTCCTAAAAGCAATGCCTTTTGAAGAAAATTCACAATTTAAATTAAGTAAATAAAACCATGCGGGTTCAAAAAAAAATTTTGAACCCGCATGGTTTTATAAGTTTTGTAGTAGAAACAAAATCCACAATTATTTAATGTCCAGTTCTATAACATAACCCTCATGTCCACGAACATTCATAAAATAATCGCCCTCGAATTGAAGATATTGACCTTTAATACCTTTTAGAATTCCGCTATATTCCGGATGTTTATCCAAAGTGAAAACATTGACTTTTTCTGGTGCTTGATAAGGATAATCTAGTCGCACAACCTGTTCATCAACGCTTGCAAATTGCTTAAAATCCTTTGGAAAATATTCTGCTATTTTATCTCTAAAATCTTTTAGGTCCAGGTCGCTTTCCAACTCGTCCATCAACATTTTTCTAAAATTTGTTTTGTCGGCGACATGATTTTTAAGTTCAACTTCTATCATACCGGCTTCGTAACGATTTTCGGTTCTTGCAATTGGAAGTGCAAAAGTTGCGCCCTGATCGATCCATCGCGTTGGTATTTGTGTCTCGCGTGTCACCCCAACTTTAACATCGCCTGTGTAAGACAAATAAACTACATGAGGTACCAACTGGATAGATTTTTCCACCTCGAGATCACGTTCTGCAACGCCAAGATGCGCCGTCGACAGTTCTGGACGGATAATAGTGTCGCTCGCATACGGACTTTCGAAAAAGCATTTTTTACAAAATCCCATTCGGTAAATCTTTTCGTCACTGCCGCAGTTCACACATTGATATCCTATATGTTTTATACGAAGTTCGCGCCCGAAAAGTTGATTCATGGAAATTAAATCATGATTGAGGTTCAAAAAATATTGTATAGGTTCTGCCAACTGCGAACTCATTTTTAGAATTTGTCCAGAAAATATCATTTCAAAATTTTAGACTTTAAAATTAGGCTTTTATCCATAATCCATCACAAAATAAATCCTTTAAAAAAATAAAATACTGAAACCCAATCTTTTATTAAAAATGTCTATATTTTAGTACATTTGCGAAAAACAAAGACTAAAAACACAAATATGCGATATCTGGTAACGGGTGGTTCGGGCTTTATTGGTTCTCATCTTGTAGAACAACTTCTTAAAAATGGACATTCTGTCATCAACATAGATAATTTTGATGCTTTTTATGATTATAAAATTAAAATTGAAAACACGCTTGATAGTACAAATCAACCGACTGACTTTAATTTTAAAGAAAAAAATGAGGACATTCAAAAACTCCAAAGCATTACCAACAACGATCAATACAAATTGTATTATCAAGACATTCGGGATTTAGAAGCATTAGAAAAAATTTTTGAAGAGAATAATATCGATCTTATTATACATTTGGCGGCTTTGGCAGGTGTTCGCCCATCTATTGAACGACCTCTGGATTATGAGTCGGTTAATATCCTTGGTACAATGAATCTTTGGGAACTTTGCAAAAAACACGGTATCAAAAAATTTGTTTGCGCCTCGTCCTCCTCCGTCTATGGGAACAATGAAAATACACCTTTTTCTGAAACCGACAATGTTGACAAGCCGATTTCACCCTATGCCGCCACCAAAAAATGTTGCGAAATATTAGGCCACGTGTACCATCATCTTTATAATATTGACATGATACAGCTTCGGTTTTTCACGGTTTATGGCCCCAAGCAACGTCCAGACTTGGCAATTCATAAATTTACAAAACTAATTTCTGAAGAGAAAGAACTTCCTTTTTACGGCGATGGAAGCACCGCGCGCGACTACACTTATATAGATGATATTATCGATGGGATTATAAAATCCATAACATACCTGGAAAAACACGATAATATATATGAAATCATCAACCTTGGCGAAAGTGAAGTTATCAACCTTAAAGAAATGCTCCAGACTATTGAGAATACTCTTTCAAAAAAAGCACATCTTAAAAATCTGCCAATGCAACCAGGGGATGTCACAAAAACAAATGCCAACATCACAAAAGCTATGACAATAATTGACTATAAACCAAGCACAAACTTCCAAAATGGCATAAAAAAATTTGTGGAATGGTTTTTGAGAAAAGCATAGCAAGTTGGGAGAAAACCTTATAAACACAATAGTTTCGTGAAATTATTGATACATTTATTTAAATAAAATTTTGAATTGTTTTGAAATTTATTTGAAAACCAACGATAAAATTGATATTATATAACCTATTTTTTTACTTTTGCAAAAAATTAAATTATGTACTGGACTTTAGAATTAGCTTCTTACCTAAGCGACGCACCTTGGCCAATGACCAAGGCAGAACTTATTGACTACGCCATCAGAACTGGTGCACCAATGGAAGTTGTAGAAAACTTACAAGCCATCGAAGACGAAGGAGAAGTGTATGAAAGTATCGAAGAAGTATGGTCTGACTATCCCTCAGACGAAGACTTCCTTTGGAACGAAGACGAATATTAATATAAATAATATGCCTCAACGTGTCTTGAGGCTTCACTGAATTATTAACGAAGAAAATTTTTAGGTTTTCTTTAAATTAAGGATGATTCCTGACGAAAAAATCAACAGACAATGAGTTTTTTAAATAGTGTTCTTAAAAGTTTTTTGGGTGACAAAAACGCAAAGGATTTAAAAGAAGTAAAAAAAGTTGTTAATAAGATCAAAGCTGTAGAGCCTAACATTCAGCAACTAACAGATGATGGACTGAGAGAGAAAACAGAAGAATTTAGATCTAAGATCAAAACAGCGACAGCTTCTATTACAGAACAAATAAATGCTGTACAAGAGCAAATAAAAACGACTGAAAATGTTGATGAAAAAGAAGCGCTTTTTGGAAAAATAGAAAGTCTTAAAAAAGACTCTTACCAAGTTGAGGAGAAAATTCTTAGCGAAATTCTACCAGAAGCATTTGCTTTAGTTAAGGAAACTTCTCGACGTCTAGCCCAGAACGGATCAATTCGTGTTACTGCCACAGAATGGGACAAAGAGTTGGCAGCTACTAGAGATTTCGTAGAACTAGAAGGAGATATCGCCGTTTGGAAAAACCAATGGGATGCGGCAGGTACTGCAGTAACTTGGGATATGGTACATTACGACACACAGTTTATTGGTGGTGTTGTACTCCACAGTGGCAAAATTGCCGAAATGGCAACTGGTGAAGGTAAAACCCTTGTAGGAACGCTTCCTATTTTCCTTAACGCATTACCAGGACGTGGTGTTCACGTTGTAACGGTTAACGACTATCTTGCAAAACGTGACTCGGCTTGGATGGGACCATTATACATGTTCCATGGCATGAGTATCGATTGTATTGACAACCACCAACCGAACTCAGATGCGAGAAGAAAAGCCTATCAATCAAGTATTACTTATGGTACTAATAACGAATTCGGATTTGACTACCTAAGAGATAACATGGTAACTTCTCCATCAGAATTGGTACAAGGTGAGCTTAACTTTGCAATCGTCGATGAGGTGGATTCTGTTTTAATTGATGATGCAAGAACACCTTTAATTATTTCCGGACCAGTTCCTCAAGGTGATAGACAAGAATTTGATGTTCTGAAACCTTCGATTGACCGTATCGTTGATATACAAAAAAAAACCATCACTTCTATTTTCAATGAAGCTAAAAAATTAATAGCAAACGGAAATACTAAAGAAGGTGGTTTCAAATTATTACAAGCATACAGAGGGCTTCCTAAGTCAAGACCTTTAATCAAATTTTTATCAGAGAGTGGCAACAAAGCATTATTACAAAAAGTTGAAGGGCAATATATGCAGGACAACAACCGTGATATGCCAATCGTTGATAAAGATCTTTATTTCGTAATTGACGAAAAAAATAATCAAATCGACTTAACAGACAAAGGTATCGAGTATATGTCAGCTGGTAACGAAGACCCTAACTTCTTTGTATTACAAGACATCGGTACAGAAATCGCTGAGTTGGAAAACCAAAATCTATCCAAGGAAGAAGAATTCGCTAAAAAAGATGAGTTATTCCGAGATTTCGCTGTAAAATCCGAACGTATCCACACGCTTAACCAACTTTTGAAAGCGTACACGCTTTTTGAAAAAGATGACGAATATGTTGTTATCGATGGCGAAGTCAAAATCGTTGATGAGCAGACGGGACGTATCATGGACGGTCGTCGTTACTCTGACGGACTTCACCAAGCTATCGAAGCTAAAGAAAATGTAAAAATCGAAGCGGCAACGCAGACTTTTGCAACGGTAACGCTTCAGAACTATTTCCGTATGTACAACAAGTTGGCGGGGATGACAGGTACAGCAGAAACTGAAGCTGGCGAATTCTGGCAAATCTACAAATTGGATGTTGTGGTTATCCCAACCAATAGACCAATCCAAAGACACGATAAACATGACTTGGTGTACAAAACCAATCGTGAAAAATACAATGCAGTTATCGAAGAAGTAGAGAAACTTACCTCAGCAGGCAGACCAGTTCTTGTGGGGACAACTTCTGTTGAAATTTCTCAATTACTTTCTAGAGCATTACAACTGAGAAAAATCCCTCACCAAGTACTTAATGCGAAACTTCACAAAAAAGAAGCAGAAATCGTTGCAGAAGCAGGCCGTCCAGGTGTTGTAACCATTGCAACCAATATGGCAGGTCGTGGTACCGATATCAAATTAATTCCAGAAGTTAAAGAAGCTGGAGGTTTAGCCATCATCGGTACAGAAAGACACGACTCTAGACGTGTTGACAGACAGTTAAGAGGTCGTGCTGGTCGTCAAGGAGACCCAGGTTCTTCACAGTTCTATGTATCTTTAGAAGACAACCTTATGCGTCTTTTTGGTTCTGAAAGAATCGCAAAAATGATGGACAGAATGGGACATAAAGAAGGCGAAGTTATTCAACACTCTATGATTTCCAAATCCATCGAAAGAGCTCAGAAAAAAGTAGAAGAAAATAACTTTGGTATCCGTAAAAAGTTGCTAGAATACGATGACGTTATGAACAAACAACGTGACGTTATCTACAAAAGAAGAAAGAACGCTTTGTTCGGTGACCACCTCAAGTACGACATCGTTAATATGATTTACGACACAGCGGCATCCATTGTTTCTTCAACCAAAACAGCTGGAAGCTTCAAAGATTTTGAATTTGATTTAATTAAATATTTTACAATGGAATCGCCAGTTTCTGCAGCACAATTTAGCAGCATGCAGGAAAAAGAATTGGTAGAAATTGTTTTCAAAAGCGCACAAGAAGATTACAAAATGAAGTTGCAACTTCTTAAAGAAAAAGCCAATCCAATCATCGAAAATGTGTTCCTTAACCAAGGCAGCATGTTCAAAATGATCCAAGTGCCTTTCTCTGACGGAACCAAAACAACAACCATTGTAACCGATCTTCAGCAAGCTTACGAAACAAAATGTGAAAGCCTTATCACCGATTTCGAAAAGAACATATCTTTAGCAATCATCGATGAAAACTGGAAAACACATCTTCGTGAAATGGACGACCTTAGAAGATCTTCCCAAGGTGCAGTTTACGAGCAAAAAGACCCACTTGTAATCTATAAGCAAGAATCTTTCTATCTTTTCAGCGAGATGGTAGACAAGGTTAACAAAGAGATAATCTCTTTCTTATACAAAGGAGAAATCCCTGCATAAGATTTTTAAAATAAACGAAAACCGAAGATAATTACATCTTCGGTTTTTTTGTTAAATAAACAAAAGTCAAATGGATTTAATCTAAGTTTTCACTAATTTTATCATTCGATTAAAACAAAATGGCATTATTAGATTTATCCAACGAGCTAGCCTTAGGCATTGATATCGGAGGAACCAATACCAAATTTGGCATTGTCAACCACCGTGGCGAAATCCTTGAAAAAGGCACTATGAAAACAACTGGCTACGACACGGTTATAGATTTCATCGATACGCTTTACAATAACATCCAAATATTATTGCAGAAGCTACCTGATATTTCTGTAGTAGGAATTGGGATCGGGGCGCCCAATGCCAATTATTACAAAGGCACAATAGAGCACGCGCCCAATCTTAGTTGGAAAGGTGTTATTCCGTTTTCCAAATTAATAACAGAAAAATTTGGAAAAGATTGTCGTATTACGAATGACGCCAATGCCGCAGCTTTGGGCGAGTTGATGTATGGCGCCGCGCGTGGCATGAAGGATTTTATTATGATAACTCTAGGTACAGGCGTGGGAAGTGGTATTATTTCTAATGGACAACTTATTTATGGGCACGATGGTTTCGCAGGAGAACTGGGACATTGCATTGTAAAACCAGGCGGAAGAAAACATTGGAGCACAGGATCCGAAGGTTCTTTGGAAGCCTATGCCTCTGCAACGGGAATTAGTATTACAGCAAAAAAACTTCGTGCAGAATTTCCAAACTCGTTGTTAAACAACTTTCCTGAGGAAGTTATCAATGCGCAAACAGTCTACGAATGTGCCGAAAAAGGCGACGAAATTGCAATTGAAGTCTTCCGATATACAGGTCAAATATTAGGACAAGCTTTAGCTAATTTTGTCATGTTCTCATCGCCAGAAGCCATTCTGTTATTTGGTGGCGTTATCAAAGCTGGCGATTATATTTTAAAACCAACCAAGTTACACATGGAAAAAAATCTCCTTCCTATTTTCCGTGATAAAGTAAAACTCGTAACCAGCGAACTCAACGAAGCTGATGCTGCCATCTTAGGAGCAAGTGCCTTAGTTTGGGAAAAATAATTTTAAAAATGAAAAATCTAGTTTTAATACTATTAGCCATGTTAGCCTTTGTTAAATGCACTGGCCAAGATTCTAAAATTAAACTACGAGAAACTAAATTTAAAAATAATCAAAAAATGGAATTAGCAACAATTGGAGGTGGCTGTTTTTGGTGTGTCGAAAGCTGTTTCACTATGTTAAAAGGTGTCGAAAGTGTAACCTCTGGTTATTCTGGCGGTCACAAAGATTATCCAACTTACGAAGAAGTATGTACAGGCAACACGGGCCATGCGGAAGTGGTACAAATTAAGTTTGATCCTTCTGTTATTTCGTTCTCACAACTTTTGGAGGTATTTTGGTTTTTGCACGATCCGACGACGCTCAACAGACAAGGCAACGACATCGGTACGCAATACCGGTCTTCTATATTTTATCATTCAGAAACTCAAAAGTCTGAAGCAGAAGCATCTTTAAAAGTGTCTGAAGCGCGTCAACAATGGCCAGGGAAATATGTTACAGAGATTGTTCCTTTTGTGAAATTTTGGCCAGCAGAAGCTTATCACCAAGGTTATTATAAAACCAATCCCACGCAGCCTTATTGCAGTGCGGTAGTTGGTCCGAAAATCCAAAAGTTCAAAAAACATTTTGGTGAACTTAATATGCTAAAAGCAGAATAAGCAGATTTGCGGTTCTGGAATAATCCGATGCGGTTTTTATAAGAAGTCATCAGGTTATTTGGTTTAATACCGCGGTTAATCAACTTATAATTTAATATTTTTAAGCACAAATTTTAGCTTTTAAAAGCATAAAATATAGGTCGGAAACCACAAAATCGGGCTTGTTTTAATACAACTATTCATTCCAGGACAGGAAGAGAGCACCTTATAACCTCAACCTAGTAGTTTTTTTGAAGATGCGACAAATTTCTTAAAGTGTCTTTAGAAATATGCAAAATTGTGATAACAAGGGCGCGAAGCTAAAGCTTCGCGCCCTTGTTATGTTTTCAAAATCAATTTTGAAACAAAATGAATTTACTTCCAAGTTTGGTTATTCTTATTCGTCGAGCCTTTAATACCATTATCAATATTATACGCCAATCCAATTCCCAAAGTTTGTTTTAACTGTGTTTTTTTGATTTGATTATGGTCATACAACAAATCCAAAGTCACTTGCGTCGAGATGTACTTATTGACTTTCATATTCAGAATTCCGCCGTAAGATAATACGAGGCGTTCTGGGTGATCCAGATAATTTGAAAATACAGAGGCCGAATTCATCAGGCTTATATTTTCCATAATTTTTAATTTGTACTGCGCTGTTCCTAGGAAACCGAACTGAAATAGTGATGAGTCGCCATCATGTTTCAGACCATAGTTTCCTGCAAATTGTAAATCTTTATCGCCAACAAAAGTCCATCTTGCATTGGCAGGGCGCAGGGTCATGGTAAAGTTGTCGCTTGGTTTATATGTGAAACCCGCACCTACGCTGACATAACCTGGCGCCATAAAATTTGAAATTTTCTTAGCATCAGGATTATTACCATCTTCGTAACCTGCTGCAAATTGTGTTAACAAACTCGCACCAACAGAAGCATACCAATTGCCCGAAATTTTGCGACCATAATTGGTTGACAGGTTAATGTTATCTTGGGTTTTACGATTTCCCAGGCCTTCTGTATTGTTCATTCCATAACCCATAACAATGACATTTTCCCAAAGATCTTTATCTTTTTCGTAGGTCATATTGTAATTAAGACCTGCTAACCAACCGATGTTGTTAGCACCTCCACCAACCCAGTTAGAGAAAGCAGATTGGTTAAGCATTAGGGTATTTTGACCTAGAATAGACCACGCTTTTGTGGAATCAGAAACTACAGCCTTTTCTTGAGCGTTAATAAGTCCTGTGGCAAAAATTGAAGCAAAAATAAATTTTTTCATATTTGTAATTATTTAATAAACGGATTTATGATTTTGTTGCTTTTATCGCGCTCCAATTTGAATCCAAAATTGTAAGTCAAACCAACGCCAAGAGTTTGTTTGGTTTGTAAACCAGCGATCTGGTCATGGTCATATACCATATCAAAGGTGACAACGGTGGTAATAAATTTATTAAACTTCATATTTAAAGTGGCAGAATAAGCGATATCGACACGTTCAAAATGCTCCAAATAGTTTGAGAAAACATTTAACTTATTAAGAAGTGTCATATCCTTTATAATATTAATGCGGTAGGTAGCATTTATCATAGCACCAAGCTCTCCACGCATACTTTGCCCATCTCGCTCTAGACCGAACTTTCCGGCATGTTGTAGGTGTGGATCAAGCACAAAAGTAAATTTGCCGTTAATAGGTCGCATCACCAACTGAAAATTATCATTCGGATTATAAGAAATACCGAGACCTAAGTTAAGATAAGCAGGCGCCATAAACCTTGAGACACGATCGTTATAGGTAGGATCTGGCGTGGAGGAGTAATTGTATCCCGCGCCAAATTGTGACAAAAACTGAAATCCTGTTGATAAATAATAATTAGACCCCAACTCATACCCATAGTTGGAAGAAAGATTGATATAATCTTCCGTCTTTCTGGTGGATTGACCTGTAGAAGAAACAAATCCGTAAGCCAATTGAACATTATTTTCTAAAAAATGTTTGCCGCTTTTGTAATTAAAATTATAATTAACCTTGCCAATGACACCAATATTATCATTGCCTCCAGAATACCAATTGGAAAATGAAGATTGGTTGAACACCAAACTGTTTTGTCCAAAGACGAACCAGCGGCGAGCCTCCACCGTGTTCAACATACTATAGGGCGTTATCGGCATATCTTGCACAGACAGCTGCGGTAACTTGTCAAAAATAACAGAGTCATTTTTTTTCTTGAGTTTAATATTCGATATTTTCTCTGTGTCAATACTATCCAATACGGTATTAGCATTGGTCCATTGGTTCTGAGTTATAGAGTCAATTATCTTATTAAGATCTGGTCTTTTCTGAGAAAATAATATTACATTTAATCCTATAAAAATTATTGAAAGTAATTTCTTCATTGCATGCATCAATCTAACAATCCACAAAATTAATACAAAATAAATAATTTCGTTTTTAAAGCTCGAAAATATAAGCTTCAATAATATGGACAGAATTTCCTGATTCTTTTTTTTGGCAACCAATTTGACAATCCAAAAGCATGTTAGCAAAAAGTATTAACCGAAACGCATTCGTCATTCCCATTATCATGTTATCCCTAATGTGGTTGGGCTATATGTTACAAAGCTTAGGTTTTTTCAGCAATTGTTTTGGCGCTATTATTCCGCTATATCCAGACGGATTATTGGGCATTATCACATCACCATTTTTGCATGGTAGCCTAGAACATATTTTTGGAAATAGTGTTCCGATAGCCGTTTTATTGTTTTTGTTATATCAATTTTATCCAACAATTGCTAACAAAATTTTAATTACAGGTTGGATAAGTGCTGGACTGTTGGTTTGGCTATTACCGCCCATCGATATTTTTACTGGCCAATGGAACTACAGTTGCATCATCGGCGCCAGCGGCATTGTCTATGTTTTAGCTTTCTTTTTATTCTTCAGTGGCATTTTCCGTTGGGAAAGAACTTTAATAACCATTTCACTTCTTGTTGCTTTATATTACGGAAGTTTGGTTTGGGGTATGTTACCAGAAGAATTATTTAGTAACTTACAGGAGCCAAGTAGGATATCTTGGCAGTCGCACCTTGCCGGTGGGTTAGTCGGCATTATCATGGCTTTTTTGTTCAGAAATATTGGAATGAAAAAGAAAAAATACATTTGGGAATTTCCCAATTATTATAGCGAAAAAGATGATAAACTGTGGCAAGAATATAAAGAAAATCATCCTGACGACTTTCTAGAACTTCCACAAAAACCTAAAGATAACATATGGGATTATCTTGAAGAAATAAGAAAAAAAGAAATGCAGTAGCTTTAATTCTAAAAATCAAATATGAAAACCGAACATCTATATGCCATTGCCTTACAAAATTGCCATCAACTTGGAAATCTTAATTATCGCAAATTGGTAGAGGAATTCGGTTCTGCAGAACAAGTTTGGAATCTTCCCAAATCCACACTAAAACAGATATTCGGTATTGGTAACAAACGTACAGAAGAAATAGGCAGCCAAAAACATCTCGATTTCGCAACCAAAGAGCTTGAGTTTTGTGAACAAAATAATATTACAGCACTAACTATTCAAGATGCAGATTATCCATTTTTATTAAAAGAATGTCCCGATGCGCCGAGTGTTTTGTTTGTTAAAGGCCAACTCCCACAAGCTAAATACATCAGCATTGTCGGGACACGCAACATGACAAGCTACGGAAAACAATTTATTAATGACTTTCTAACAGAACTTCCATCTAGCCAAATGGCGACCGTTAGCGGTTTAGCCTATGGCGTTGATGCCCATGTTCATGAAAAATCTT
This sequence comes from Soonwooa purpurea, assembly GCF_053891095.1. Classification (NCBI taxonomy): domain Bacteria; kingdom Pseudomonadati; phylum Bacteroidota; class Flavobacteriia; order Flavobacteriales; family Weeksellaceae; genus Soonwooa; species Soonwooa purpurea. The sequence continues at coordinate 123,248 of NZ_JBSSMA010000009.1, read as the reverse complement.
TAGCGCTTAACATTCCGACACTTGCTGTCTTGGCACATGGTTTACACATGATTTATCCTTCAAAACATCAAGTTCTTGCCAACCGAATTATCGAAAATGGCGGTGCTATCATTTCAGAATACACGTCGAAATCCAAACCAGATCGCGAAAACTTTCTGCAACGGAATCGGATTATTGCAGGATTTTCTCAGCAAACCATCATTGTAGAGTCCGCTTTTGGCGGTGGGTCGATGAATACTGCCAACTTTGCAAATGACTACAACCGCGATGTCTACGCACTTTCTGGAAAATTAAATGACAAATACAGCCAAGGTTGTAATCTGTTGATTTCTCAAAACAAAGCTCAAATTATACATTCGGTGGCAGATTTAGTACAAAATTGTAGTCCAAATCAATCTAATACTACAAATCTTTTCACTCAAATTATTCCGATGAACATCAACAATCCAATTCATCAGAATATTTATAATTTTATTCATGACAAAATGAGTATTTCGTTTGACGATTTGCTTTCAGAAACACAAAAAAACCCACAAGAACTTTTATCAATCTTATTGGAAATGGAGCTTTTAGGATATATTAAATCACATTCTGGTAAAAATTACACCAGTATAACTTAGTAACAAATTGTTAACTTGACAACAAAATTTTAATTTTAGTTCTAAATTTTTAAAAAGAAAAGCATTTTATGAAAACATTAAGAAAAATTTTAGTTTAAGCTCAAAATCATAAAAAAAATCTAATAAAAGTTTTGCTTTTTTGAAAATAAAATTAAATTTGTTACATAACAATACAGCTTTATGGAGCAACACGAAATCGACCAACAGATCAAGGATTTTATCGCCAAAATTGAGGCTAAAAATCCAAACGAACCCGAATTTATCCAAGCGGTAAAAGAAGTTGCAATAACGGTAATTCCTTTCATTGCAACTAGGCCACAATACCACGGTATGAAGCTGTTGGAAAGGATGGCAGAGCCAGAGCGCGCCATTATTTTCCGTGTACCATGGGTAGATGACAATGGAGAAATCCAAGTTAATAGAGGTTTCCGAATCCAGATGAATTCTGCTATTGGACCATACAAAGGTGGAATTAGATTTCATCCGACGGTTAATCTAAGTGTCCTTAAGTTTTTAGCTTTCGAGCAAGTTTTCAAAAACTCCTTGACAACTCTGCCAATGGGCGGAGGAAAAGGAGGTTCCGACTTCGATCCACAAGGGAAATCTGATATGGAAGTGATGCGTTTTTGTCAATCCTTCATGACCGAATTATGTAAGCATATTGGCCCTGAAACCGACGTGCCTGCTGGTGATATTGGTGTTGGCGCACGAGAAATTGGTTATCTTTTTGGACAGTATAAACGTATTAGAAACGAATTCACAGGGGTATTAACTGGTAAAGGTTTGGCATATGGAGGATCTTTGATTCGTCCTGAAGCAACAGGTTTCGGTGTTGTATATTTTACTGAGCAAATGCTTAAAACCATCAACCAAGATCTTAAAGGAAAAACGGTTTGCGTTTCTGGATTCGGAAATGTATCATGGGGCGTTATCAAAAAGATTGACGAGCTTGGCGGAAAAACAGTTACCATCTCTGGACCAGACGGCTATATTTATGACGAAGAAGGTATTTCTGGTGAAAAAATAGATTATTTATTAGCGCTAAGAGCTTCTGGAAATAACCGCGCAGAAGATTATCTCAAAAAATATCCTAAAGCAAAATTCTTCGCAGGAAAGCGTCCTTGGGAAGTAAAGTGTGATGTTGCCATCCCTGCTGCCACTCAAAATGAATTGGATCTTGAAGATGCAAAAAAACTTGTCGCAAACGGCTGTATGTGCGTCACCGAAGCGGCAAATATGCCATCAACTTTGGAGGCTATTAATTATTTCTTAGAGAGTAAAGTATTGTTTTCTCCAGGAAAAGCGTCTAATGCTGGAGGTGTTGCCACTTCTGGTTTAGAAATGACACAAAACTCTATCCGTCTTAACTGGACTTCAGAAGAAGTTGATGCACGTCTTAAGGAAATCATGATTGGTATTCACAAAGCTTGTCGAGATTATGGTAAAGAAGCTGATGGCTACGTCAATTACGTAAAAGGTGCAAACATTGCTGGTTTCGTAAAAGTTGCCGAGGCAATGCTAGCTCAAGGAGTCGTTTAACCTCAGTTTTTAAAACATAAAAATAGCAACTCCCAATTAAAATTAATTGGGAGTTGTTATTTTATCAATCTTTAATCTTATTTTTTCGGTAAACCTCTTTTCAAAGCGATGTTCGCTCTTTCCACAGCTTTTTTCTCTTTCCAAGTCATGTATTTTACTTTGAAATTTTTCTTCATAAAATTGTCAAAACTTCTTTGTACAGTAAGATTCCAAAGGCTGTGCGCTTTCACCCCCCAACTTTTATCCCAAGCTCTTAAAGAAATGGAGAAACTGCCATCGAGATATTTCATCCAATGCCACCAACCTGTCGGCATAAACAATGTGTCACCATGCTCAAGATAACATTCTATGCCTTCTACACCGTCTAGTGCTGGGAAGTTTTTGAAATCTGGATTTTCGATATCATAATCTTCCAAGGCGTAAGTCGCATATGGAATTTGATACAATCTATCTTTCCACTTGTAATCGAAAAGCAAGATGTGCTTTCTTCCATTAAAATGCGTGTGGAAGATATGCGCCATATCGATATCATAATGTAAAAAAGTTACAGAACCTTTTCCTCCAAAAAACATGTTGGGGTATTTATCCAAAAATCCTCCCATAAGATCTTTTGGAAAAACATAATCATCTAATAATTTTGGCGCGTGTTTTATTGGATCAAACAAGAAAATTCTTAAATCTGTTGGCTCTTTTTCGATAAGGTCAATGTAGTCCCCAAATTTCATATTGGCGGCCGAAGCGTTAATTGGCGCAGCAGGATCTGCTTTGGAACTGTCATACAAAGGTACGTCAACATCGCCAACGGCTTGCTTCATATAATCCATCGTCCATTTTTTGTATGCGGGCCAATTTTTTGCCATATTCTTAATAACCACAGGCTTACGCGGTTTCAAATATTTTTCTTCAAAGTCTTCTTTTGTAATGTCTTCAACAACATCAATTGGTTTCAGAATGATTCCCATGTCACTTAACTATTATGTTACAAAATTATTAATTTTTTATGGAGTGAGCTCAAAAATATATTTGTAAAAAAAATCAATACGTATTATTTTTTCTATCATCAGAAAAAACGGAGTCATTTATTTCAACTTCTTTACTTTTAACTTTTAGCAAAAAATTTGTCAAAGATTTTGTAACATTTTTTTAATTCATCTACTAATTGTTTAGTGATACATTTTTTATATGAAAAATCTACTTAGTTTAATTTTAGTTTTTAGTTGTACATCTTTAGTTTTAGCACAAAAAACAATTAGCGGTACCATTACAGATTCTAGCGGTAAAGCTTTGCCAAGCGCAAGTGTAACCATTGAGGAACCTGGAAAAAATGCAATTCTGGCATTTGCTATTTCTAATGCAAAAGGCGATTACAAAATTGTTTTTAATTCTTCGGAAAGCAATGTAATTTTAAAAGTAAAGGCTTTTAATCAAAAATCTGTCAACAAAACAGTTAACAATGCCGACCAAACTCAAAACTTTTCTTTATCTAGTGAAACAACAGAAATTGAAGAAGTAAAAATTAAAACTAAATTAATCACCAAAAAAGGCGATACCATATCTTACGATATCAAAGCTTTTGAAAATAAATCCGACAGGAGTCTTGCAGACGTTCTAAAAAAAATGCCCGGTATAGAGGTTAACAAAGATGGAAGCGTACTTTATCAAGGTGAGCCAATTAACAAATTCTATGTTAACGGTAAAGACCTTATGGAAGGCGGCTATGGGACAATTAATAACTCGTTGCCAAAAGATGCTGTCGCAAGAGTTGAAGTCTTAGAAAACCATCAACCAGTAAAAATATTAGAAGACAAAGTCCCATCAGAAAACGCTGCACTTAATATTAAACTAAAAAAATCGGTGACTATGACAGGCCGCGGTGAAGTTGGCGCAGGTTTCAGTCCTCTTTTGTGGAATGTTAAGTTAACACCCATGTTTTTTGGACAAAAAAACCAATGGGTAGTCAACTACAAAGCCAACAACAATGGGGAAACTGTCGAGAAAGAAGGCAACATGCTATCCTTCGGAAGTCGTTGGGAAGGCCGACGCTCGCAAGCCTCTCCGAAATCTTGGACTAATATAGAAACTGCAGGAACGCCAAATATTGGTGAAAAAAGATATCTTCTGAACAATGTTCATTTCTTCTCTGCAAATCTTTTGACAAGTCCTTTCAAAAATAAAGAATGGGAACTAAAGGCCAACGCATCTTATACCAACAACAGCATCAAACGTGAAGATTACCAAGTTAAAGTCTATGAAATTGGCTCGCCATCGGTAGAAATGGGTGGTACATTTAATTCAAGCACCAACAATCGTTTTTATGACAATGTTGCAAAAGGTGAATTGATTTTTACGAAAAATGCTAAAAAAGGCTTTTTTAAAAACACGACAACTTGGAACAGCTTCTGGAACACAGACCGCGCAACGGTTGATAACTATCTTCCGCCTTTGAAAAACACAACATCACCCATTCATAAATATGCTAACGAATCTTTAGACTCTCCTACTGGGACTTTCCAAAACTCTTTGAGCACAATTATCCCTTGGAAAGAAAAGCTTTTCAATGTGATGAGTTATGTTAAATATCAAAAAGACAAACAAAACATGAGCGTTGTAGCGGGCGATTATCTTAAAGATTTTGGATTCGGGGATTATGACAAAATCACACAATATGCTACTTCCAAAACGATTGAAGTTGACCATTCGGCATCGGTTGGATTCAGTTACAAAAAATGGACTTTCACGCCGGAAGTTGGTTTGAACATGAACTTCAACACGTTGACTTCAGCGATTAATGGGCAACTTGGCGGAAGAAATGAATTTCTAGGAAACGACATGAGTAATGATATGGAGTGGAACGAAATCCAACCTTATACACAAATTGGGGTTAATTTTAAATCTCAAAATTTCAATTTAAATTTGACTTTACCGCTTAATTTTTATGGAATCACTTATCGTGACAACATTAGAAACAAATATTTAGACCAGTCAAAAACTGTTTTCGAGCCTAGCTTATTTGCGAATTATGAGTTTGCATCCTTCTTCAAAATTTGGGGATTTGCCAATCAAAACTATAATTTTGGAAACTTCGGATTTTTGTACGGTGGTAAAATGTTAACCAGCCCAACCAGTCTTAATGTTCGCTATTCTGATGACATCAAAATGCCTGAGTATCTTACAAGAACTTTAGGCTCTCGTTTGGAGTACCGAAATCCGTTGAACAATTTATTCTTCAATGTTCGATATAATTATTCCAACAATGAGAAAAATTTGATAGAATCTTATATTACCAATGGTTTTGCATCGGAACTTAAAATTATTTCTCAAGAAAACACAACCAAAAGCCAAACAGAAGGTGCCGAAATTGGAAAATATTTCCCAAAATTCAAATCGAATATATCGGTATCTGCGAGCAATACAGATTCTAACGCGTTCTCTTATTTTAATAGCGATTTTAGAGAATCTACCAACAACAGACAATCCATGGGTATCAAATTTAACAATGCGTATTTCTCATGGTTAAGTGTGGATTATAATATTAATCTTAACTGGAATAAAAACACTAACAAATCGACAAATACAATGGTGAAAACTAGCGGTTGGAATCATAATCTAAGCACCTACATCTACCCTTCCGAAAATCATACATTTGGATTTTTCTGGGACGATTTGACAACAAAAGCGAATGGACAAAATTTTAGAAACTCATTTTTTGATGTGTCCTACCAATACACTTGGGTGAAAAAGAAAATTGATTTTGAACTTAAATGGCTTAACATTGCGAACAGAAAAGTCTATGAAACGGTTAACGTAGATGTTGCCCAACAATTGATTACCACCAACCAAATGTACATAAGACCTAGTCAGTTTATGTTTACAGTAAAATTCAATTTTAAATAAAACTTTTTAAAAAAATAAAATATTTCGCTGAAAGATTGCGGAATATTTTTTACATTCGTATCACTAATTTCTTAGTCATGAAAAACATCCACATCTTATTTTTATTCTTTGCCACCATAATGTATGGGCAAGGGACACGCATTGCTTACGATTATCAATTCGTTCCAAACATCAATCAAAAAGACAGCATCAAAAAAGAAATCGTCTTTCTTGACATTCGAAAAGATGGCAGCAAGTTTTATAGCCAGAAACAATTTTTGTCCGACTCGCTCCGTGATGATTATTTCAAAAAAATGCGTGCATCTGGAAGTATCAACATCAACTTTCGCGGGACAAATCCCGGCTTGGTAAAATATCAGGTCACCAAATCTTATCCTAATTTTGATATCGTTCTTAAAATGCCAATTAATAGAAACAATTACGCTATAAAGAATGAAAAACCTATTGTTTGGAAAATTGATTCTGAAACAAAAAAAATTGACAAATTCACTGTTCAAAAAGCAACAACGGATTTCGGTGGAAGAAGTTGGACGGCTTGGTTCACCCAAGAGCTTCCTTTCCAAGATGGGCCTTATAAATTCTCTGGACTTCCAGGATTAATATTAGAAATGGAAGACGCGACCAAAACGCATATTTATAAATTTTCGGGCATTAAAAAATTCGATGACGTCGAAATTAAAGAAAGTGCAGACAACACGACTTCTAGCAGAACGATGGTCATCATCGGAGGTAGCAATGACAAATCCATAGATGTTAATGAAGCGAAATTCTTACAACTTTGGAAAGAATATAAAAATGATCCTGTTAAAGATATGCGCCAAACGTTGGGACAAGGCAATGTTAAGATGAAACTTAATATTAATGGAAAGGAAATTAGCGATCCTAATGAAATCATCCGCAGTATGGAAAAAACCCAGCGCGAAAACATCAAAAATAATAACAATCCGATAGAGCCGAGTTTGTTCCCTTAAGCTAAAACATTTATATTCGCCAATATTTACTATTTTTATAATCCCTTACTAAAAGGGATTTTTTTATAAAATGAGTTATTTAGAAAAACTAAAAAATATCCGCGCTTTCGTGTTTGACGTCGATGGCGTATTCACAGATGGTAGCGTTTACCTTTTGCCAGACAAAAGCATGGCACGTGTCATGAATGTTCTCGATGGCTATGCTGTAGTAAAAGCCATAAAAGCAGGTTACAAAATCGCAGTTATTACAGGCGGCGACGATCCTATGGTTCGCAACAGGATAGAATATTTGGGCATCAAAGATTATTATCCCAAATCGGCACATAAGCTGTCAGATTACACAGATTTTAAACTAAAATATCTCATAGATGACGACAAAGTTCTTATGATGGGCGACGACATTCCAGATATTGGAATCATGAAGCAAGTTGCTATTGCCGCAGCGCCCGCCAATGCCGTTCCCGAAGTTAAAGAAATTGCCAATTACATTTCTCCTATAGAAGGAGGCAAAGGCGCCGTACGTGATGTCATAGAACAGGTAATGAAAATACAAAATCATTGGCATCTCGATGATGACACCAAATCCACTTAAGATGAAATTGTTACTAGCTTCGGCATCTCCTAGACGTCAAGAATTGTTAAAATCTATAGGTTTTCCTTTTGAAGTTGTGAAAATAAATTGTGACGAATCTTATTCGGAAACTTTAAACACCAAAGATATTGCAGCCTATGTTGCCAAAACAAAAGCTGAAGCCTATCTGGAATTAAAAGATGACGAAATATTATTAACTTCGGATACCATCGTTGCGTTGGACAATGAGATTTTATTAAAACCAAAGTCCGAAGAAAAAGCTTTTGAAATGTTATCAAAACTTTCAGGAAAAACGCATCAGGTATATACCGCGATATGCATTAAAACCACTTCGGAAACTATTGTAGAAACCGATTGTGCTGATGTTAGCTTTCACGAAATATCTGAAGAGGAAATTAGTTTTTACATTAAAAACTTCAAACCATTTGATAAAGCGGGAAGCTATGGCATACAAGAGTGGATGGGTATGGCAAAAATTGCCGAGATCAAAGGAAGCTATTACAGCATTATGGGATTGCCGACACATTTGGTTTATCAATATTTATCAAAATACTTTCCTGTGAGTTGATTTGTTAATTTAACACCGATTCTTAAAAAGAAAAACATTATTTTTACAAAAATTAATATTTTAAATAATAAATTGCCCTTTAGCAAGTTATCTACTTAAATGAGAAAATTCGCCCTAATTATACTTTCTATCTTTGCTGTTGCCTCTTGTAATCCTCGTAAAAAGAAAACGAAGAGTGGCCCCATGAACCGTTTCTCAACCTATTACAATACCATGTTTAATAGTAAGGAAGCCTTCAACACAGAAATGCAAAACCGTACAAAAAGTTTCAAAGACAACTTTTACGAACCCTATATTCCCATTTTAACAACCGAAGATATTGCCTCGGAAGTTACCAGTTTTGGTGCAGGAAATCCAATGAGCGACTTGGGCACCGCTAAAGGACCAGGCTCACCCAATGCCAATTCCAACTCTGGTTTCAGCAGTACGACCACAAGGCCAAACTCTACAAAAGGCGCAACAATTCTACAAATTGCTGAAGCCAAAGCGATAAAAACGATTTCTAAAAACTCGGTATTGGTAAATGGTGTTGAGAAGAATTCTTATATGTTCGACGCTTATATGTTGTTGACAAAATCTAGATTGTATCAAAACAAATATCTTGAGGCTTTGGACACTTTAGGTTATATTTTTAACAATATGCCAAAACACAAACGCATTAATACAGCAAGAATTTATCAGGCTCAACTGTATGCAAAACTTAAAGATTATCAAAAAGCCGATAAACTATTTGCGGAACTTAAAGAGGAAAAACTTAACAAAGAAGAAAAAAGAACTTTAAGCATCTTCTATTCGGAAATGTTACTAAAATGGGGCAAAAAAAATGATGCGATTAAAGAGCTAGAAGAAGCTTTTGAGTATAATAAAACACGTAAAACTAAAAGTAGAATCGCTTATTTGCGAGGCCAAATCTTGTCGGAACTGGGACAAAAACAAGACGCAAGAGATTCTTTTACAACTGCTTACAAATATGCATACGATTATGAATTTGAAGTGAAAACGCAAATCCAAATCGCTAAAACTTTTGACACTTCTAATGACAGCTATGCCGATGCAATGGCTTATTTAGAAAAGATTTCTAAAAAAGGAACTTATGCCTCTCGTAAAAACGAATTGTATTACGCCATGGGACTTTTGGCTCAGAATGCGAAACAAGGAAAAGATGCAGACTCTTTGTTTAGAAAATCGATTTCAGAAAAAGTATCCGATCCACAAATCCGAGGTCTAGCATTCTCACAAATTGGAAAAAAATATTTTGAAGAAGATGATTACTTAACAGCGGGCGCTTACTACGACAGTGCATTGGCGGTAATGACGTACGCTCCAGAAAAACAACGTTTGACAGAGCTAACCACCAACATCAAAAAGCTGTCAAAAAACTACTATTTGATCAAGAAAAACGATAGTATTCTTGCGTTGACTAACATGACAAAAGAACAACAAGACGCTTATTTCACAAAACATATCGACAAACTAAAAGCAAAAGAAGCTGCAGAAGAGCTCGAAAGAAAAAGAGCAGAACGTTCCAAAGGTTTTGACACGGGCGATTATAATGCTAATTCGATGTTTGCCAATTCTGGCGGCGGAACCTTCGGAGACATCAACATGGGCGGCGAAAACAAGAGCACATTTTATTTTGTTAATACCAACAATATTCCGCGAGGAGAAAATAACTTTAAACAAATTTGGGGCAACAGAACACTAGCTGACAATTGGCGTTATTCTGCAAAATCTCAAACGATTGAAGATCTTAAAAATGATGCTTTGGGAATTAGCGCAGCACCAGATCCACGCCGTTTTGAACCAAGTTTCTACACCGAAAAAATCCCGACCAAAACATCCGAAATTGCTAAGCTTAAAAAAGATAGAGATACAGCAAGTCTAGGTCTGGGAATAATGTTTGAAAACTTCTTCGGAAATTCTAAATTAGCAACCAAAACGCTTTACGACCTTGTTGATTCTAAAACCGATGAAGACACAGAACTGAAAGCCCTTTATCAAGCTTTTGTAATTAATTACGAAAAAAATCCACAAGCAGCTGAACGTGCTAAGAATTTAATTTTAGAAAAATATCCATATACTTCTTACGCCGAATTTGTGAAAAACCCGAGGGACAAAAATTTTAATAAATCGTCAGAAGAAGTTCAAAAATTGTACGAAGAAGCCTACCAACTTCATATAGATGGGAAATACCAAGCTTCTACAAACCTCATCCACAAAGCCATTGAAGACAATAAAAAGGACGCTTTAATTCCGAAGTTTTATTTACTAAATGCTTACAATGCAGGAAAATCTGCGGGCAAAGAAATCATGATTCTCCAGCTAGAGCAAATCGTTCTGAATTATGCCAAAACACCTGAAGGAATAAAAGCTAAAGAACTTTTGAAACATCTGAAAAGCGATGTCAAATTAGAACTTACAGACGGTGAGGGTAAAGCTTTAGCACCGACCAATCCGGAAACAACGCCAACGGACAACAACGAATTATTAGATCAGGGTAAAAAAGAAAATCAACCGCGACGACCTGTTCGTCCAGGAAAAAATAATAACATTGAGGCTTCGCCAAAAATGCGACAAATACAAGCTCAGCCTGCAACAGAGAGTATACAAATGCAACTGTAAAAAAGAAATAGAAAAGCTGCCTAAATTCATTAGACAGCTTTTTTTATATTGCTGATTGTTCAGTTGGAAGTGAGGTTTCCAAAGCTTTTTGCTTTTCTTTATCTTTTGATTTTTGCTTTTCTTCAGCTTTCTTTTTTTCGAGTTCCTTTTTTTCGAGTTCTTTTATTTGAGCTTCGAGTACTTTCTTTTTAGCTTCTTTTGCACTATCTTTTACAATGATAACTTTTTTTGGAAGCATATTCGTTGGTGTTGCTCCAGGCGCGAAAGAGTCAATTGCGGTTGTATCATAATCCAAAACTTCGGGCTTCTCCGACATTGTTGTTTCTGGAGCTTTTTTTGAACAAGAAGCGGCGATTAAGAATATTAGCAACATTAGATTTTTCATAAGCTATCCTGAAATTTAAAACTGGCTAAAACTGGAAAATGATCCGAAACATGAACACTTCTATCCACTTTATAATTTAAAGTTTTTATAGATTGCGACGTGAAGATATGATCAATTTTTATTGGAAATTTAAACTCATGAAAGCTTGTCCCGCTGCCGATTCCTGCTTCTAGGAAAGAATCTTTCAGGTTTTTGGAAGCGGTAAAATATTCATAAGAGTTAGGCACCGCATTAAAATCTCCTACAAATACGACCGGATGAGGCGAATTATCTACATAAGCCATTGTATTCTGCATTTGTATTTGATGTTCTTTAAAAATAGGCAACATCTTTCTAACCAAACTTTTGGCTTTAGCTTCGTTTTCGTCCATCGAACGTGTTGGTCGCACCATTTGTTTATCGATTTGGAAAGGCTCCATATAGATATTCACAAAACGAATCGTCTTAGATCCGATTTTAACATCCGCATAAAAACTATTGCCAATATCGACTTGGGTTTTAATATCCTCAAATTTTTCTATTGGAAATTTCGAATAACATCTTATTTGTGAAAATTGGTCGATTTTATATGGATAATTAAGAAGATTAAGTTCTAATGATGCTTCTTGCAAAAAGACAAGATCTACTTCTTTCTCGTTGATATAACGTTCCACATCTTCTTTTCCCATGGTTCCGTTTTTGATGTTGAAAGTCATCATGCTAAAGTCAGACTTAGCATTTTTCTCTGGGGAATAGTTGATCCAACGGCGTGTTGGCGTGATAAAAAATATGGAAATCACTAAAAATAAAATCGCTCTTTTTTTAAATAAAATAATCCAATAAATGCATAATAAAACATTCAGAATCATTAAAACCGGAAAGCCCAAAGAGAGAAGATTTAATAATGATAATTGGCTAGGCGAAATGTAAGCATTGGCAAGACATGCCAATAACATCAGCGTTATCAGTAAATGCAATAAACTTAAAATGAAATTAAAAAACTTCATTAACCGCCAATATAATTATTGTTTTTTTTCCAATGTCTGATATAAAGGTAGCCTACAATAGCACCGCCAATGTGGGCAAAGTGCGCGACATTATCCCAACTGAATTGTCCAATTCCTAAAAATATAGAACCCAAAATAATAATTGGCAAAAGATACTTAGCTTTAATAGGCGCTGGAATAAACATGAACATCAATTTGGCATTTGGAAACAAAGTAGAAAAAGCCGCAACAACTCCGAATATCGCACCCGATGCGCCAAGCATAGGAATTGCAAGAATACCATATAAACTATCAGCTTTCTCTTGTATTAACGGGCTATTTGAGAAAACTAAACCTTGTCGATAGCCATAAGCAGAAATTTCATAAATATCTTTAAGGTTAAAATCTTGGAGGCTAAGATAATTTGTCAACTGTTGGACTTGGAAAAAATTTATTAAATTATACAACGCAAAACCACCTAGACCAGCTAGGAAATACAAAATTGTAAATTTTTTCCCACCCAAAACTTGTTCCAAAACAGGTCCAAAACTCAGCAAGGTTAACATATTAAAAGCAATATGCATAATCCCACCATGCATAAACATGTGTGTGATAATTTGCCAAGATCTGAAATTGGGAGACAATGGAAAGAAGGCTGCTAACCATTGAACTAAATAAATTCCATATTTTTCCAAAAGTATAGTAGCTACAAAAACTACAACATTGATAATGATAATATTTTTGGTTATCGGGGTAATATTCTGAAACATAAATTAAAATTTATTTTTAAAATCATCGAACGGAATTTCCTCAAAACATTTCTTTCCTGTAACGGTATATTGTGGAAATCCTAGCTCGATAAAATCTTTTATAAGCTGTTCTACTTCGGTTTTGTATATAAAATCAAACTTCGATTTGCTATGGACTTTTAACCATTGATCTTGGTAAAAATTCATAAACTCATCTTCGGTTCGGTATTCTAAAATTTCAAATATTTTTTCTAAAAATCCTACAACAGCAGATTCTTTCAAACCTTCTGGCACTGCATTAATTCTCAAAACATTCTCTTGTGCAAGGATCATGTCAAAACCTAAAGCTGGCAAATATTTTTTAATGGATTTATATTTATTTTTTTCGATTTCGTTGAGATGATATTCAATGGAAAAAAGCAAATGTTGCCCATTTTTGTCAGGCTTAAATTCTTTTTGTTGCGATTGCAAAATCACCCGATGAATACGTCCCAAATCCAGCATAAAAGTTTTTCCTTCTTTATTGAAAAGCCAATAGGCATTCGGAAGTCGGAAAAGATCTTCTTCCAAGTCATCATCATCGTCCTCAAAAAGATTAATTTTCGAAGGTTCCGCGCTTGGTATTGCCGCATTGTACATTTCAGAAAGATTAAGACTTTCTATCGTCGAAGGCTTCTCTGATGTGAAAGGATTAAAACTTCTGTCAACTTTCACATTTTTGGAAAAAGAAGAACTTCCAGATTCAAGATTCGCCTTGCTCGGTTGTGCCTGGAAAAAAGCGTCCATCGCTGGATCTCTGTCAAAATCTAAACTTGGCGCAATATTATAAATCCCTAAAGCTTTTTTAATTGTTGATCTCAGCAACGCAAAAATCAATGCTTCGTCCTCGAATTTTACTTCCGTTTTTTGGGGATGAATATTAACGTCAATTTTCTCAGGATCAAGCTCTAAAAACAAGAAAAAGCTCGGAATATAACCAGGCTGCAAAAGGCCTTCAAAAGCTTCCTGTACCGCTTTGCTGAGATAAGGACTTCTGAAGTATCTTCCGTTGACAAAGAAAAATTGTTCGCCTCTGGTTTTTTTGGCACCTTCGGGTTTTGCCACAAATCCGTTAAGCCTTACCCAGCCAAGGTCTTCTTTTATGGGAATTAAAAGTGGTTGTATTTTTCTTCCAAAAACTTCCACGATACGCTGCATTTGCCCGCCTTTTCGCAAACGAAAAATAGGCTCGTCATTATGGAACATTTCGAATTCTACATTTTCGTGCGCTAAAGCAACGCGCTGAAATTCGTCAATAATATGACGGAATTCTATATTATCATTTTTCAAAAACTTGCGTCTAGCAGGAACATTGAAAAACAAATTTTTAATTAAAAAATTAGACCCTTCCGCAGTCTGTATCGGCTCTTGAAATTGTAGTTCGCCGCCTTCAATATAGATATTTGTTCCTACGGCTGTATCCTTTTGTTTGGTTCGGAGCTCTACTTGCGCCACGGCAGCAATCGATGCCAAAGCCTCTCCACGAAAACCTTTGGTAGCGATTTTAAAAATATCTTCGGTACTTCTTATTTTAGAAGTAGCATGTCTTTCGAACGCCAATCTGGCATCGGTATCGGACATTCCACCGCCATTGTCAACAACTTGGATCAGATTTTTTCCTGCATCGCGAACAATTAATTCGACTTTGCTAGCGCCAGCATCTATAGCATTCTCCATCAATTCTTTAACAATAGACGCAGGCCGTTGCACCACTTCTCCGGCGGCAATCTGGTTAGCAACGTGATCTGGCAAAAGTTGAATTATGTCTGACATTCTAAAAAATTAACTCCCAAAATTACGGATAAGATTCGAGGCTCAAAAATTAAATGTTTGTGAAATAATCTTAATAAAAGCCAATTCTGTTGTATATTGTTGGCTAAAATTAGTCGTATTTTAATTTTTAATATATAGCATTTTTAATGAAAAGAGATTTATATATTGATTTTGCAAAAGGTTTTGCAACGCTTTCTGTTATTTTTATCCATACGGTATTTTGGTCGGGTCAGTTTTATGTACCAACAGAAGTTCGTGTGATGTCGTTGTTTTTTGATGTAATCTTGTTTTATGCCTTGAGTGGAATAACTTCTGGCGCCAATATCGAAAAGACCTTTTACAGACTGCTGAAGTTGCAAGTTACTTACATGATTTTTGTGACTTTTCTGTTCTTTATGGATTATTTCTTTAAAGTTTTTGGACTCACATTTTTCTCAATAGATTGGCTAAAAGATTTTTATTCAACCTTTGGAGGAAAGTATGTTCCACAGAATATTTCTAGCGATCCTCAATGGCAGAATTTGGGCAATTGGTATCTTCACCAATATACGAATGCCGACACTTTTCCCGTGGTAATGGGAAGTTTTTGGTATCTTAAAGTTTATTATATCCTCACTGTTTTTGGCGTTTTAATTTTAAAGTTCTTTCCAAAACATATCAATTGGTTTATCGCGCTTTGTGTTGTTTTAACACTGATTTTCAATTTATTTCCTCAATATTATCCTAGTGGACAAGTTGGTTATGTGGCATTTTATCTTGCGGTGTTTTTAATCGCGCACCAGATGCGTGGAAAAAAAATCCCAACGAAAATGATTCCTGTGCTTTATAGCATCGTCGCTTTAGCTTTGGTAGGAATGTTTTCTTACTACGGAACTGAGATTTTTTATAAACTGAATAAAAATAAATTCCCACCGAAATTGCCTTATATTATTTGGACAATGTTTGCGGTTGTAACTTTATTCGTCGGATATAACCGATTGAAAATCAAAAAACAAAACTTCTTAACCTACATTGGAAACAACGCTATTTTCTTTTATTTTTCACAAGGAATCAGTTCGTCTTTAATTTACTTTTTAGTCGTTCCTTTAAAAGAAGATCTTAATTGGGTTTTGTTATTAATTCTAGTTTACGCAGTTAATATCGGTCTGGCTGTTGTCATTGCTGAAATTCTAAAAAAAGTAGATAATCTCGGCTGGAAAATACTTGGTATTTTAAGAAAAAAAACCGCTTCTAATTAAGAAGCGGTCATATTTTTTTATAAAATTAAACTAATTTTTGCTTCCACCGCCTCGCATAATTAATGCTATGATAATGATAAGAACCACACCACCTATTATAAGGTAAGTAGGATTAGTGTACCATTCTGTAGTTGTTGTTGTTTTGTGTGTATTAACATCGACGGTAAGGTCAGCGCCTTTGTCTTGTGCAAAAATTAATCCTGTTGATAAAAATGATAAAAGCATAATAAATACACTTCTTAATCGGTTTGATAGGTTAGTTGCCATAGTTTTAAAATTTTGTGAAGTTGATATTTGTTTTAAATTTCAATTCACAGATTCACAATAATTATACCAAATAATATTAAAATTTTATTTTATGGTGTTTGTTAATTAAAACTGTTTAATCACTGGCTTTTCAAAATGATATCGAGGTGTAATTATTTCCTTGCTCGGTTTTATGTCAAACCAAGGATTTCCGTTTTTTGATAAAATGTGTATTGATTGTGCAGGTGTATATCCTTCTATCAAAGCATATCGTTTTTCGTTTCCTTTCTCGATTTTATCAACAATCATCACGACGTGGCCTGGACTTCCTGGCGTTATAATAAGATCACCAATGTTAAATTCTATTTTGTTTTTGCTTTCTTTGAGATCTCGTGCGAGGGAAATTGTACCAGCATAAGTATAAATGATATCTAGATATTGTCTGAAATCTTGATAAGAATTAATAGAATTCGGAGCTGCTCTTTTACTAAAATCTACGTTGTTTCCAGAAACAATGGGGCGAAGACCATCAGCATATTCATTCCAATAAAATTGATGTCCGCTTGTGAATTTGAAATGAATAGCATTGTATTTTTCATTTTTAAAAAGGTATTCTGCACGCAGCCTTATCAAAGCATCTGCACATTGTTGAAGATCTTTTGAGCCAACATCATAAGTCAATATTCCGACGTGATGTTTCTGGTCCGATATTTCTGTTCCATCATATTTTAATATAGGTTTTCCGGATTCTTGTAGATTTAAATTTTGTAAAAAAGATTCCCAAGAATTGAGCTTGGTTTCAACCCGTTGATATCCAGACATAGGAATTAACCTGTCTTTGAGAATGTTAAACTTCTCATTAACAAATTTTGCTTCTACATGTTCTTTATTTTTGGAGCTGATAATATTTGTTTCAAATACTGATTTTTCTGATTTATTACAATTAAAAAATAGAGTTAATATTAAAAAAGGATAAATGGATTTCATATAATAAGGTTTGTAATAAAATTAATAATTAAGTTTTAAAATTCTTATTTTTACGAAAAAAATTGAAATGTTTAGGTTAAAGCTACTTACGGATCCCCGTTGGGCAAATATCGCAGAAAGCAATTTAGAGGAAATATTAACCGACCACGCTTGGTGTGAGCAAAAAGCAGCAACCAATGCGATTGGGCTTATCACCATGTTGCCAGAATATCCCGAGATTGTAACAGAGCTATTGGCTATTGCACAAGAGGAGTTGGATCATTTTAATCAAGTTCATGAAATTATAAAAGAACGTGGTGGTGTACTGGGAAGACAGCGCAAAGATGATTATGTTAATGACCTTCTCAAGTTTGTCGTGCAAGGAAGTCGCGAAGATCTTATCGTTGACAAAATGCTCTTCGCAGCTATGATAGAAGCCAGAAGTTGTGAACGTTTTAAAGTTTTAACAGAAAATATTAAAGACGAAAAGCTAAAGAAATTTTATCACGATTTGATGATTTCGGAAGCCAATCACTATACAACTTTTATAGGTTTTGCAAGACAACTAGGCGATCCTGAAAAAGTAAACCAACGCTGGGAAGAATGGCTAGACTACGAGTCCAGCATTATCCGTTCTTACGGCAACAAAGAAACAATCCACGGTTAATATATGAAGAAAGGCATCAACGATTATTTGGCGTTAGCATTCCGTAATTTTTTACAAGGCTTGGTTATTATTGGACCTTTAGCGATTACGGCATGGATAATTTGGTATATTGTTTTTAGTATCGACAATATTATCCCATCGGTTTCAGAGAAATTTCCAGGATTGGTTTTTGTTGTGGTTATCGCCGCAACAACGCTTATTGGTTATTTCGGAAACAAATTTATCCTAGGCAGAATTATCGTTGACAGTGTTGATTATATCTTAGAACATACGCCAGGCATCAAATTTATCTACACTTCTCTGAAAGACGTAATGGGCTCTTTCGTAGGCGATAAAAAGAAATTTAACATTCCTGTTTGGGTAAAAACCAATGAAAATCCAGAAGTATGGCGCATCGGATTTTTAACACAAAATGACATGTCAGCCGTTAATATGGATGGCATGATTGCCGTTTATCTCCCACATTCTTACGCCGTTTCGGGTTGGGTTATCGTAACTAAATTTAATAATATAAAAGAAGTCGAAGGCATGAACGCTGCCGAAGCGATGAAATTTGCTGTAAGTGGAGGCGTTGCTGGATTCCATAGTGATGATAACGTTTTCAAAGCACCAGAATGATGCTTGATTTTTAGAAATGAAAAACATTTCAGGTTAAAAACACATTTGACTTAGAAACATTCAAACTTTAAAAATCAACAAATATTATACATGAAATTACCTTATGCAGAGCCATTTAGAATTAAAATGGTTGAAAACATTGAGCAATCAACCCCAGAACAAAGAGAACAATGGCTGAAAGAAGCGGATTATAATTTGTTCAATCTAAAATCTTCACAAGTTTTCATAGACCTTTTAACAGACAGCGGAACAGGTGCAATGTCCGATCAACAATGGGCTGCACTGATGACGGGTGACGAAAGCTATGCAGGATCCCGTTCCTTCCAAGAATTACAACAAACCGTAGAACGTATCACAGGATTCCCTTATCTATTGCCAACGCACCAAGGTCGTGCTGCAGAAAATGTATTGTTTTCGGTATTGGTGAAAGAAGGTGATGTTGTCCCTGGAAATTCGCATTTTGACACAACAAAAGGCCACATCGAGTTCCGAAAAGCGTATGCAATTGACTGCACCATTGAAGAGGCTTTTGATATTAACGACCTCTACCCCTTCAAAGGAAATATTGATTTAAACAAACTAGAAGAAGTTTATAAATCTCATCCCAAAGAGCAAATTCCGTTTTGTTTGGTTACAATTACGTGTAATTCTTCGGGAGGTCAACCTGTTTCTTTAGAAAATATAAAAGCGGTAAAAGCTTTGTCCGACAAATATGGCATTCCTGTTTATTTCGACTCTGCTCGATTTGCAGAAAACGCTTATTTCATTCACCAACGAGAAAAAGGTCAACAAGATAGAAGCATCAAAGAAATTTGTAAAGAAATTTTCTCTTATGGCGAAGGCATGACAATGTCGTCCAAAAAAGACGGTTTGGTTAACATCGGAGGATTTATCGCGCTTAATAATCAAGAGGTATTTGAGAAAGCTTCTAACTTCACAATTATCTATGAAGGCTTCATCACCTATGGCGGCATGGCAGGTAGAGATATGGCGGCTTTGGCAGTAGGTCTGGACGAAGCAACTGAGAAAGCCTATCTGGAAAGTAGAATTTCCCAAATCGAATATCTTGGAAACAAATTAATAGAATATGGTGTTCCTGTACAAAAACCAATTGGTGGACATGCTGTTTTTATTGATGCTTTAACTTTTCTTCCTAATATTTCGCGAGAAGAATTCCCTGCACAAACTTTAGCCATTGAACTTTACAAAGAAGCGGGCGTACGTGGTGTAGAAATTGGGACTTTATTAGCTGACCGCGATCCGGAAACGCGCGAAAACCGCTATCCAAAATTAGAACTTTTGCGTCTTGCAATCCCTAGAAGAACCTATACTAATAATCATATGGATTACATTGCCGCTGCAGTAAAAAATGTCTATGAAAGACGAAATGATATTACTAAAGGTTATAAAATTGTAAAAGAATCACATATTTTAAGACACTTCACCGTGAAGTTAAATAAGGCATAAAAAATAAAAACGGCACTCCGATTGAGTGTAGTTTTTTTGCTATTCCATTTTTTAGAAAATTAAGTATAACATCATCTATCAATATGGTCAAACTTTAGTTTAAAAAAATAACAAAGAACTCTCAATTTTGGGAGTTCTTTGTTTTTATAATTTATAAGAAATTTTACATTCCTTCTTCTTCGCCTTTCATTTTTTCAGCATTTTCCGCCATGATAACAGCATCAATCATTTCACCAATATCACCATTCATGTAAGCATCAAGGTTATAGATTGATTTATTAATTCTGTGATCTGTTACTCGACCTTGCGGGTAATTGTAGGTTTTAATCTTTGCCGAACGGTCACCCGTAGAGACCATAGATTTTCTTTGTGCCGCAATATCTCCCTGAACTTTTTGTAACTCAATATCATAGAGTCTTGTACGAAGCATTTCCATCGCCAACTCACGGTTAGCTAACTGAGAACGTGCTTGCTGGCATACCACCACCATTCCGGAAGGTTTGTGCGTCAACTGCACTTTTGTTTCTACTTTGTTAACATTCTGTCCACCTGCACCTCCAGAACGAGATGTTTGCATTTCTATATCGGCAGGGTTAAGTTCAAAATCAACTTCTTCAGCTTCTGGCAAAACTGCAACTGTAATCGCAGAAGTATGTACACGTCCTTGAGATTCTGTTTCTGGAACTCGTTGTACACGATGAACACCAGACTCAAACTTCATGACACCGTATACGCCATCGCCCTCTACTTTCATGATTAATTCTTTGTAACCTTTGGCTGCTTCGTTGCTATCCGTTACTTCGTGACGCCAACCTTTTGTTTTGAAATACATCGTGTACATTCTATAAATGTCTTCCACAAAGATAGCTGCTTCGTCACCTCCAGTACCAGCGCGTAGTTCCACGATAACATTTTTGTCATCTGCGGGATCTTTAGGTATTAACAGGACTTTCAGTTCTTCTTCCAAGCCTGGGATTTTATCTATAGCTTCTTGCTTTTCCATTTTAGCCAAGTCCACCAAGTCTTTATCAGAACCATCAGCGATAATTTCGTCCGACTCTTCAATTGCATCCAAAGCGCCTTTGTATTGGTTGTAGACAACTACAATCTTTCCCAAATCGCTATATTCTTTGTTAAGAGTAGAATATCTTTTTTGGTCGTTGATGACATCGGGTTGGATAATCAGGTCAGCAACTTCGTTATATCGTTGTTTTATCGCTTCCAGTTTCGGAATGAGAGATTTTGACATCGTTTTATTTTAAGTATGCAAAAATACAAAATTTCAGGGAATTATTTTTTGGCTGTGCCCCTTTGTTTTGCCTTGGCTAAAAGCTTTGCAAAAACATGCGGGTCGGTCTTCGTGCAGTCGCTGTTTTCGTTGGCTTCGGCTCCGCCCAGCCATCGCAAAACGAGCTCCAACAATGCACTGCGCCCTCACAGATGATTAGGTATATTTAGAAAACTATTTAGCCTTACCTATTTTTCCCAAATGTGTATTTTGGAAGCTGTCTTCATATTTTAAACCATAGCCAACAATCCTATCAAATGCAGAATGCGCTAACATTATTGTAGCAATCATTTCTAGGTAAGCTAATTCAAAATATATCGCGCCCAAATATAGAAGTATCGCTGTACCCAAATGATGGAAAAGATTATAACAAAAAGCACCAAATCTCGTATTTACCAAATATCCCAATATCGAAATATCTGAAACAAAAAACAATCCCAAAAATCACAACCACGAAAATCCTGTATGGGAGAATCCATATAACGACAAAATAAAAAGGGTAAGAGATTCCAGTTTCAATATTATTTTCATAGATAATAAGTCAGCATTTTAAAAAGAAAAGTTACAAAACAAAAAAGCTTTCTGGAAAAATCCAAAAAGCTTTTCAATATATGTTGTTTCGCTTTGAGTGCAATTCTCAAAACAGAAAATTGCCAACTATTTAGTGGTGATGATTGTCTGCTGGCTTTTCGCCTGTAGGTCTTTGGTAGATAACTTCTACACCTTCTTGTTCGTACAATTTTTGGTATCTAACTTTTTCTGGATCGAAGTTTTTATTGATTTTCCCAAAGTATTCTGCAACCCCTTCTGTCAACCAAAGTGGAACGATATAGGTTGCAAACATAAAAATACACCAAAAGCCAGCCAAGAACATTACAATAAAATAGATTGTCCAAAGGTACTGGTAAAACGGCCAAAATGCTGATAACATCATTTTCTTAAATATTTAACGCAAAAATAGAACATTTTTTCTATTTCAACAAAAGTTTTAACCATGATTTTTTCCAAGAAAGAAGAATTGCAAGTAATGACAAACTTAACATCTTTTTTTAGAAACTTGAAAGACACGAATAACTAAGTAAATAAAGGATATCAACTGAATATGTTAAAAAGTCTTAAACAAAATAAAATCGCAAAACCCTATTATAAGCGTTTTGCGATTTGTTTTTGATTAACATTCTTAATAAAAATGTTAAATAGTGTTAAATAAAGTCTTCCTTAATTACAATCGGAAAGTCCTTTTATAGGTATTCTTTAAATTTGCCTTGCATTTGAACAAAAAAGAAACCTGTTTAACACGTTTAAATAAATATATATGAAGAAAAGAGTTCTGTTTTATATCCTAGCTGTAGTTACAACATTCTCCCTACAATCATGTGTATCCAACTACGTTGTATCTCAACCAAATATATACAAAACTGATGCCAAAGTTACACCTGTTATAGCCAAAGCTGAAAACGCGGACAAACTACAAGCTAAGAGAATGTTAGCATCTCTTAACAACGCATCAAATTCTATCAAGGCATCAATGATTGCAGAAGCTATCAAACACGAAAAAACAATCGACAATATTTTAGACGAAGCAAGTACTTACCTTGGAACACCTTACAGATATGGTGGAACAACAAGAAGTGGGATCGACTGTTCTGCTTTTGTACTTTCAGTTTTCGGTGCAGTGGCGGGTGTTAATTTACCAAGAGTTGCGGCAGATCAATCTCAAGAAGGTGAAGCGGTAGATAAAACTGAACTAAAAAAAGGAGATTTGGTATTTTTCTCACATGGTAGAGGCCGTATCTCTCACGTAGGAATTGTTGAAGAAGTTAATGAAGAAGGCGATGTTAAATTCATCCATTCGGCGACATCGAAAGGCGTAATGGTATCTTCTCTCAACGACAGATATTGGGGTCCAAGATATCGTTTTGCTAAAAGAATTATTAAAGAAAACAGTTTAGTATTAAATCAAACGAACTAATTCAGAAAAATATAAAATTAAAAAGCTTCCCATTGTGGAAGCTTTTTAATTTTATATTTATTTCTATTGTAAAAGTTGCGCAATCTTACGTTTTGTCTCATCTGTATTAAGTTGCTGAATCAGCATTAATAATTCTGGATATTGCCTCAAACCTTCCCACGTGGACGCCAATACTGTTATGTTTTTAATCCCTTGTTCCAGACTTTGCATAAAATGCTTTTTTCGTTGAATTATACCACGGAATCCATAAGCGCCTAAAACTTGCAAATAACGCATCATTATAATAGGCTTAATAGAAGCTTGTAAACTTTCAATATCCTTTTCATTTTGCCATAATGATAAATAATAATTTATCATCTCGCTTTTGAAATCATCTGAAAAATTAGCTTTCGCTTGATAAAGAAACGAAACAACATCGTACATCAACGGGCCAAACATCGCGCCTTGATAGTCAATAAAACTAATATTATTGTTGTCATCAACCATGATATTTCGCGATTGAAAGTCGCGAATCATTAAACCTTTAGGGCTTAACACATGGATTTGCAAGACGATGGATTGAAACTCTTTTAATAGTTTTGACTTATGATATGGCATCTCAAGAATATCGATCAAAAAATTCTTGAAATAATACAAATCGTGTGTGATGGCCAATTCGTCATAAGCTTCATAATCAAAGGTTTTTGTATAATCGATTTTTGAGGCGGTTTTCTGCTGTAACTCAAACAAATCCTTCAGCGTTTTCTTGACAAGTGTTTTTATTCTATCATCATTTTTTTCGGATGAAATAACTTCAGAAAGCGTTTGATTACCCAGAAATTCCTGAATATAAATCTGTCTTGTTGGATCTACACTAAAAATCTTTGGTGTGTTGAGTCTCAACTCTGAAAAAACTTCCGAGAAGTAAAAAAAAACTTCATTTTCTCTTAGATTATCATTGTCTGTAATAATGTATTTTTTATCGTTACAACTTCCAATATAATTTTTTCGGGACGATCCACTTTGTGGCAAATTGACGATTTCCACAGCCTCGGTTTTACAAAAATTACTGAAGAATTCTTTAATCTTAGATTCCATAACAACAAATTTAATCAATTGTCTTTTAAGAATCATAGCCTTCACAAAACTTGCTAATTATTTATGTATTTTTGTGTTATGCTAAACGATTTAAAACCTGTTCTTAGAATTTTGCTCCGCTTTGTGGGCATCTACTTGATTTTGGTTTTTTTTTATCAAATATTTCTCAATCAATATGACACAGAGATTATTGATCCTTTTTCTCGTTGGGTTGCTGGACAAGCCAACTGGCTACAAAATGTATGCGGATTTTCCTCCACGCTACAAGATGGCATCGGGAAGGAAGGCATTCGTTTTATTGTTCGGGGCGAATATTTGACCAGAATGGTGGAAGGTTGCAATGCTATTTCGGTGATGATTATGTTTGTAGCCTTCATATTTGCATTTTATAAAGGTGCCAAAACTTTTCTTTTTGTAGTTGCAGGTTTGGTGGCTTTACACCTTATGAACTTCGGGAGAATTGCCTCGTTAAACATGGTAATTGCAGATTATCCAGATTATGGAAAAATGTTTCACGATTATGTTTTTCCTGGAATTATCTATGGAACTGTGATTATCTTATGGATTGTTTGGATTAAATTTTTTGCTTTAAAACAGAATGATGAAAGCGCATAATTACCTATTCGTCGTTCTTGGAATTTTTGGACTAATTGGTGTTCGTTTTTTGGAAGACACGATATTTTATGACCCTTTTCTAGCTTACTTTAAAGGAGAAAATGACACGACGCCGTTTCCAGAATTCGAAAGCATTAAACTGATTTTAAGTTATTTATTTCGATTTGGACTTAACTTAATATTTTCACTTTTAATTATTCAACATCTTTTCAGGAATAAGCCATGGACAATTCAAGCGATGATTTTGATTGTATTGGTATTTGCAATTGTTTTCCCAATTTATTTATATTGCATTTATACCAATTTTGAAATTGGCGCGTTGTTTTCGTTTTATATGCGACGTTTTGTCATTCAGCCGATGACACTTTTTTTGATTGTGCCCATATTTTATTACCGAAAATATTTACAAAATATTTAATTATCTCTGTCGTGTTTATCAGCTTGTGTAATTGCTTGAGATGTCCATTCGATACGCTTTAGGAAAGGAAATTCGCGCACGGGACAATTTTGGATTTGGCAGATTTCACAAGATTTTGGTTTGCAATCGTCCATGTGAAAATTAAACTCAACTTGCCGATTAGAATTTTTAGCCAAAAGAATAATCACCTTTTCCATTTCCTGGTGTGCTTCCCGTAGAGAGTAATAGTAAGGCAAAGTGATATGCGCATCGATATGCAAATTGGCACCAAACTGCTGAATCTTCATATTATGAATATCTATCCAGTCGATTTCACGATTATTTTCGAGGATTTTAGCTATTTTTTCGACCAAGTCTAAATCCTGCTCATCCATAATTCCACTTAAGGATTTTCGCACGATTTTGTAACCAACAACAATAATATAAGAACCGAACAAAATCGCAACTACGGCGTCCAGCCAAAATAATTTGGTTATATAAACAATGATTAAACTGAAGACAACGCCACCTGTCGTAATCGTATCGCTCATCAAATGTTTGCCCGAACTTTGTAGCACCAAGGATTTTTCTTTTAAACCTTTTTGAAGTGAGATGTAACCCATAACATAGTTGATGACCGCAGTTGCTGCGACAATTGCCATTCCCCAATCTAACTTGCTCGGCACATTTTGACTCAATAATGAATTGGCCGCTTGAACGATAATGACAATACCAGCAAAAATGATAAGTGTACCTTCCACACCTGAGGTGATAAACTCAACTTTTCCGTGGCCATAAGGATGATCTTCATCTTTTGGTTTTGCCGCAACATATAGCGAATAAAGTCCCATAAATGCAGCTATAATATTGACAATACTCTCCATAGCATCTGAAAATACAGCATCCGAATTGGTGAGTCGCCATGCGATGAGTTTAGCAATAAATAAAACAATCCCTGCAATCGCAACATTACGTTGAAACTTGAAATTTTGCTTTTCTATTTTTTGTCCGTTAGGCATCATAAGTTTGAAAAATGAATAATCTTTTGTTTGGCTATTCTAATAATAAAAAAAAGCTCACTTTGTTGTGAGCTTTTTGTTTATACTAAATTTTGTTTTAAAAGGTATTCTGCGATTTGTACAGCATTGGTTGCGGCACCTTTTCTAAGGTTGTCTGCGACAATCCAACAATTGAGTGTTTTTGGTTGAGAAGCATCTCTACGGACTCTTCCTACAAAAACATCATCTTTGCCTTCGGCCATCAAAGGCATTGGATAAATTTTGTTTTGCACATCGTCAAGAACTGTAACACCAGGCGTTTCGGAAAGTAATTTTCTAAGTTCGTCTAAATCAAATTCGTTTTCAAATTCGATATTAACGCTTTCTGAATGACCTCCTTGCACCGGCACTCGCACCGCTGTTGCTGTTAAACTAAATGTATCGTCTCCTAAGATTTTTTTAGGCTCTTTCATTAATTTAATTTCTTCTTTGGTATAATCATCATCCGCAAAAACATCGCAATGTGGCAAGGCGTTTTTGAAGATTTGATAAGGATATACCATTTCTACAGATGCGTTACCATTAACTTCTGCGTTCAATTGATCAACAGCTGCTTTTCCTGTACCGGTTACCGATTGATAAGTTGATACCACAACGCGTTTGATGTCGTATTTCTGATTAAGAGGATGAAGCACCATTACCAACTGGATTGTGGAGCAGTTGGGGTTAGCTATGATTTTGTCTTTGTTTGTTAAAACCTCAGCATTAATTTCTGGAACTACTAATTTTTTTGTGGGATCCATTCTCCAAGCTGATGAATTATCAATAACGAAAATTCCTGCTTCCTCAAATTTGGGAGCCCATTCTAAAGACGTATCGCCACCCGCAGAAAATATTGCAATAGAAGGTTTTTTATCAATAGCGGTTTGCATAGATACAACTTCATAATCTGTACCTTTGTATTTGACCTTGCTACCAATTGACCTTTCTGAAGCCACTGGAATTAGCTCGGTTACAGGAAAATTTCTTTCCTCTAGTACTTTCAACATCACTTGTCCTACCATTCCGGTAGCACCAACAACTGCTATTTTCATTAAAAAAATTCTATTTGTTTGTTTTATAAAGTTTTAATTAAGCTCCGAAAACTTTTGCCCAAGGGAAAGCAAATGCGAATAATGCGATTGCCAATACACCCATGAAAACTACTTTTAAAGTAATGGTCTCCGCAGTTTTTACTT
This sequence comes from Soonwooa purpurea, assembly GCF_053891095.1. Classification (NCBI taxonomy): domain Bacteria; kingdom Pseudomonadati; phylum Bacteroidota; class Flavobacteriia; order Flavobacteriales; family Weeksellaceae; genus Soonwooa; species Soonwooa purpurea. The sequence continues at coordinate 95,744 of NZ_JBSSMA010000009.1, read as the reverse complement.
TTTTATTAATAATAGTCATTAAGATAACCGCTATCAACATTGAGAAAGGGTGTTCTACATACTGAAATCTTAAGTCTGAGTTTTTCATTACTGCACCCATGTCCATTCCGTTTGAGAATGTTACGCCTAACATGACAAGCCCTACTAACAATTGGATATGGAAGAAAATCATTGTAAACAATGTTGTTTTCTTTAAAAAGTTATTGACTTTGCCACTGTAGCCGAACATTGTCATCAATAAGGCAATTAAGAATAGGGCAACTAGCAAAAGTTCTAGGTAAGCAAAACCTTTGTGTGCATTTAATAAAATGTTGTAAAATTCCATGTTTCTTTTTTTTTAGGTTAACAAAGATAACAAAAATCCCGACGTAAAGCCGGGATTAAATATCTTAAAACTAGAGTGTTTTATTAGAAATTGAAAGATAAACTTGTTGACCAAGTTCTTCCAAAGCCAAAGTAAACTCTGTTACCATCTGCTAAACCATCGTAAACTCTTCCTGCTTGTGCGTAAGTAACACCATAATCGGCATCATTAGGCTTAGCTTTAGGATTTACTAAATCTGTTGTTTTGATATTAGTTGCTCCGTCTTGGATATATGTTGTATCAAATAGGTTGTTAACATTAACACCAATTGTGAAGAATTGAGCTTTGTTATTCAATCTGATTTTATAAGATGCACCAACGTTAAATAAATTAAAGTTTGGTAATTCTAATGCTGTATTTCCTGGCTTATCAAATTCAGAAACATTTAAAGAAGAATAAATTTTTCCTACATATTGCCAATCTCCATAAATTCTCAAATCATCAAGTGGAGAAATTGTAGCTCCTAATGACCCTGTCATTTGTGGAATACTGTTGTTACTAGATCCTCCAACTTTTACTTTATCCAAATATAAAGTTGTTGAGTTTGATCCGTTGATAGCTACTGGCGTATTATCGTCTAAGAAGTTAGATCCAGTTGCATTACCTTTATATTGGTAATCACCGTAAGAGAACATACCATTGAACTCTAGGTATTTGTTCACTTTATAGTTAGCTTCTAATTCTGCACCCATGTGGATTTGAGTAATACCACTGATTTCTGAATAACCATTGTTTCCTAAACCATCGATATCTTTAATCCCTGATTTTCTTTGGAATCTGTCTTTCCATTCAGTTCTATATAAGTTAACTTTCGCATTAAAGTTAGATGTTCTGAACCCATAACCTAATTCTGCGGAGAAAATCTTTTCATTAGTCAAGTTAGGATTTACAACTTGTTGGTTACTAGGATATACAGCACTCATGAAAGGTTGTTTGCTATAATAACCAATGTTAGCAAAAACATTATTACGGTTGTCAATATTATAGTTAGCGCCCCCTTTGATGTTGTAGCCTAAGATATTTTTAAATCCTGTTTTTCTTTGAACTTCTTGACCTTGTTGCTTTGTCCCAGGTTTTACAAAATCATCAATTCTTTGATAAGCCTGATTAGATACGGATCCTTGTAAGAACGCTGAAAGTTTTTCATTAGAATATTCAACTTGTCCAAAACCACTGTACCATAATACTTCACCATCGTTACTGAACGCCACTCTATCCTCCATAGCTGCATTTTTGCCTCCAAAAGGATTCCATGATAATTTTTTATAATCGTAAGTGTTTCTGATTAAATTGTTACCAGGTAAGTTTTTATTTGATCCATCCGTATAACCAGAAGCTCCATAAAGGTCAGAAAGTACTTGGTAGTGGTAACCATAGTAATATCTATCATCTGTACCTACTGAGAAATTCCAATTATCATTAATTGTATGTTTGAAATTCATCAAAATACCGTACCAATTATGAGAGTTAACACTTGATGTTCTTACAAGAGTATTACCTACTACTCCTGCCGTTGGTGTTACCGCTGCATTAGCTGCAAAAATTGCATCATAGTCATAGTGGCCATCGTTAGGATTTACAAAATCTTGCATACCCTTACTATTAACTTTTCCAGCATTACGAGCTCCACCTCCACGTCCATTGGACATATAAGCAACTGTACTTAAAGTAGATTTTTCATTAATTGTCCAATCCCAGTTCAACATAATTACTGGTTTTGCATAGTAATTCATTGCATTAGCAACTGCTACTCTCTTACCCTCAGGTCTGGTGTAATATCCGAAATCAGAATTATATCTTCTGTATGGAGTACCATCGTTATCTGGATTATACTTAATATAATTAGAAATTGTTGGAGCATAAGATCTTTGATCGTGCCATTGTGGAGAAGAAGTAATCATGAACTGTAAGTTATGCTTCTTACTTGGCTGATAACCTAACGCAAAAAAATATGTATATGCTTCATAATCTGTATTTTCGATATATGTTGCACCAGATTGTCTTGCCATCAAAAATGAAGAAGACCACCCTTTATCTGATTTTCCCGTGTTATAAGCAAAAGAAGTTTTTAAGAAGTCATTATTACCAACACCTAATCTAACAACCCCACCTTGCTTCATATCAGCAGCACGAGTAATAAAGTTAAGCGTACCTCCAACTGATGCGATAGCCAATTTAGAAGAACCCAAACCTCTTTGTACTTGCATTGTGCTTGTAACATCTGATAATCCTGTCCAGTTTGACATGTATACAGAACCACCTTCCATATCATTAACTGGCATACCATTTACCATTACAGCAATATTTTTACTTTCGAAACCACGCATTGTAATACCTGAGTCTCCGAAACCGCCACCACCTTTTGTGGCATATACCGAAGGTGTTGTATTCAAGATTTCTACAAGCTCTTGATTCCCTAATCTTTCTATAATCTGAGCAGATTTAATAGTAGATACTGCAACTGGCGTTTTTCTGTCCTTTGCGATATCTGTCACCCCTTTTGTAATAACTACTTCATCTATATCACTCGATTTGATAGTATCTTGAGGAGTTTGTTGAGCAAAGTAAATACTTGCTGTTGATAGTGTTAAAACGATTGATAATGATCGTCTTCTGAGATTGCTTTTCATTTTTTGTCTATTACTATATTTATTTGACTGGACAAATTTCCGAAATAAAAGTTAACTAGCTTTTAACAAAGAATTAACATTTGTCATTTTATAAAAAAATTAATATTCCGTTAACATTATGTTAAATTTGAATTAAAACTACTATTCTACAGCTTTCAAACTTAGGTCAATATTTTTTGCAGAGTGTGTTAATGCACCAGCCGAAATGTAGGTTACGCCAGTAGCAGCAATGTTTTTGAGCTGGTCTCTTGTAATTCCTCCAGAGGCTTCGGACTCACATTTTCCATTGATAAGTTGCACCGCTTCTGCCATGGTTTTCACATCCATGTTGTCGAGCATGATCCTATCAACATCTGCCTCAATAGCCTCTTCAACCTCTTTTAGATTACGGGTTTCGACTTCTATTTTCAGTTTTAATTTATTTTTTTCAAGATAGTCTTTAGCCATTTTCACAGCATTGGTAATACTACCGTTATAGTCGATATGGTTGTCTTTTAGCATAATCATATCATATAATCCGTAACGATGGTTGGTTCCGCCTCCAATAGCAACTGCCCATTTTTCACAAATTCTAAAATTAGGCGTGGTCTTTCGAGTGTCCAAAAGCTTGGTTTTTGTACCAACCAATCTTTGGTCCCATTCGTGGGTTAAAGTAGCAATACCACTCATACGTTGCATACAATTGAGAACCAATCGTTCAGCAGACAAAATAGACTGCGCTTTTCCTCGAACCAAAAATGCGATTTCTCCAACTTTTGCCTGTTCTCCATCCTTAATAAAAACATCAACTTCCAGATCTTTGTCAACATAATTAAAAATCTCCAAAGCCATGTCAACACCCGCCAAAATGCAGTCTTCTTTTACTAAAAGTTTGGCTTGTTGCACTAAGTCTTTGGGAATGGTCGACAATGTAGAAACATCTCCTGTATGGATATCTTCCAAAATTGCCGCTTTTATAAATGTATGTAAGGCTTTATTGGTTATATAGGCTGGTTTTGTCATGCTAAATTGTTGATTTATTTTTAGTTAAATAATTTATATAAAGTTAAAATATCAATTCAAATCTTTATTATAAAAAGCACCTTTATTGACTTTCATTTCTAAAGATTGATTAATGATAAGTCCAGAAACACTTACCAGATTTCGAAGTTCTGATAATTGTGGTGAAAGTATAGAATAGTTGTATAATTCGTTAACCGCCTCGGAAATATCTTGGTGTTTTTTTTGTGCTATTTTAAGACGCTCATTACTTCTAACGATACTCACCAAATCGCTCATCATCTCCTGTAGTTGTTTTCTAAGATAACTTACCAGAACCATTTCGTCCATAATCTTCATGCCTTCCTCATTCCATTCTGGAATCGCTTTAAGATCATCAAAATTAAAATTATTCTCTTGCAAAAGTTCCATTGATTTTATTGCGGCATTATGCCCAAAAATCAAACCTTCCAACAAAGAATTAGACGCTAGTCTGTTAGCACCGTGAAGTCCAGAATTGGTACATTCGCCGACAGAAAAAAGATTCTTAATAGAAGATTGTCCATCTTTATCAATGTTAATGCCGCCCATCAAATAATGTGCTGCAGGGACAACAGGTATCAACTGTTTGAAAGGATCAATACCTTCGCTAAGACATTTATTATAGATATTCGGGAAATGCTTTACAAATTTTTCTTTATCCATTTCGCGACAATCCAGACCAACATATTCGTCACCACTTGTTTTCATCTCATTATCGATGGCACGTGCGACAATATCTCGTGACGCCAGTTCTTCGCGCGAATCATATTTTTGCATGAAAGATTTGCCTTGTTTGGTACGAAGTTTTGCACCATCGCCGCGCACCGCTTCCGAGATTAAAAACAGCATCCCATCCAACTTCGAATACAATGCCGTAGGATGAAATTGATAATATTGCATATTGCTAACCTTACCAAAAGCACGTGCCACAAAGGCAATACCATCTCCCGTTGCAATTATTGGATTTGTTGTGTTTTTATAAACGTGTCCAGCGCCTCCTGTTGCAACTAAAGTTATTTTGGCCGTAATTTTTTTGATGCGCTTTTGCTTTTCGTCCAAAATATAGGCGCCATAACAATGGATATTATCTGGATCCAAATCTTTTCCAGGTACGTGATGCTGGGTTAACAAGTCAATAACATAATGATATGGAAGAATTTCTATATTCGGAGAATTGCGAGCCGTTTCCAATAAGGCACGTTCAATTTCAAAACCAGTAATATCTTTGTGATGAACAATTCTGTTTTCGGTATGTCCTCCTTCCCGACCCAAAGCAAATTTTCCGTTCTCTTGGTCAAATTTTGCACCCCATTCTACAATTTCTCGAAAACGCTTTGGTGCTTCTTCAACAACCATTTTCACAACCTCGGGGTCATTTTCTCCGTCACCCGCACGTATCGTATCATCAATATGTTTTTGGAAATTATCTTTATCAAAATCCGTAACTACAGCAAGACCACCTTGGGCATATTTGGTATTACTTTCATCCTCGTCCGCTTTGGTAACAATTATGATTTTGGTGTCGGGAAGTTGCTCCGATATTTTGATGGCGTAGGACAATCCTGAGATCCCTGAACCAATTACTAAAACATCCGTTTTAATCATAGTTTTTTTTGCTTTCTTAGATAAATTTAATGAATTTATCCAAAGGTTTTCTAATTTTTTTCAAGTTCTGAAACACGTCATCATCAGCTCTTTTTCCTAAAGCCAATACCACAGCAACACGTTCTTCCAAGAGATTCAAATTTAATGCCTCAGACAATCTATCATGTCTAAAACCTTCCATCGGGCACGTATCAACCATTTCTTCCGCTGCTGCGGTTATCATGGTACCCAAAAGTATATAGGCTTGTTTTTCAGACCAATGACTCAACGTATTTGTATCATAACTTGAAACGAATTTGTCAATATTATTCCGAAATGCAGAAAGTGTTTCCATATCAATTCCACGTTCATCCGATATATGTGCAAAATAAGCATCTACATAATCTGGATCTATTTTGGTTTTCGACACAATCGCGACAAGATGAGAGCAAGTACTTATTTGTGACTCGTTATAAAATGCCGGAATCAATCTTTTTATTTCTTCGTCCGACTCTACCACAATCAATTTATAAGGCTGCAATCCCATCGAACTTACCGACAAACGTCCTGCCTCCAAAATATTTTCCAGAGCTACTTTCGAAATCTTTTCTCCACTAAATTTCTTCACGGAATACCGCCAACGCAAAGCTTCCAAATAATTCATATAACAAAGATAATCATCCGAAGTCAAAATAAATTCTAAAGTTTTGTTAATTAGAAGCTGTTCCGGCTTTCACTAGTCGCTATCTTGTATTTCCTTCCGCAAAAAGCCATCCCAAAATACAAGATGAGCTCCGACATGCCGTTCAATCCGGGCTATGGGAGCCCTAACAAGGCTCCTAACAATTTCAGGTGAAATTAACTTTATCAAAAAGTGAGAAACAAACAAACTGTTTAATTTAATAAAATGAATATCCTTTTTAGAAAAGCCCGTCATTGTTTTGATTCTCAAAATAGCTATCAACCTGAAGATTAGCATTTTGAGCCGCTTTTACAGCAAGCTGGTCAACCAATTCGTTTTCGGGATGACCTGCGTGACCTTTTATCCAATGGAATTTTGGATTGTACTTTTTCAATAACGGAATCAAAGTTTGCCACAAGTCGGGATTCTTAACATTTTTCCAAGCGCGTTTTACCCAACCAGCAATCCAATTTTGATTAATCGCATCCGACACATACTTGCTGTCCGTATAGATATGGACATCGTGTCCTTCGTCTTTTAATTTTGACAAAGCAACGACAACAGCCATTAACTCCATTCGGTTATTGGTTGTTAACCGAAAACCAGCAGAAAAATGTTTTTGATATTGTTTTTCGGGAACGCGCATAAGGATTCCAAAACCTCCTTTTCCAGGATTTCCACTACATGCGCCATCGGTAAAAATTTCGATTTTCAAAGTCTAAATTTTAGAAAGGCATTTCATCATCGTCGTCATCGTTCATCGCAGAACCAGAAACTTGTCCTTTAGAAGGAATCGCTGGTCCAAATGCAGAATCTGGCGTTCCGGTAACCGTGATTTTTCCAAAATCTGGCGCTTCGAAATTTCCCGAACCAAATCCAGAAGGAGTCGAACCGCCAAAACCACCACCATAAGCGTTGCCAAGCGTTTCGATATCATCGAATTTACCAATATTTTTGTGAAAAGCTAATCGCACATCGGCTGTTGCACCATTACGGTGTTTTGCAATGATAATCTCGGCTTGATTTTCGGTCGGCGTTTCCATACCTTCTTCATCATTATCCCAAACAGCAATTTTATAATATTCTGGACGGAAAATAAATGACACAATATCAGCATCTTGCTCAATGGCTCCAGATTCTCTCAAATCCGATAACATTGGACGTTTTCCAGGACGCGTTTCTACCGTTCTCGATAACTGAGAAAGGGCAATAACAGGAACATTTAATTCTTTTGCAATGGCTTTTAATGACCGTGAAATCATGGCAATTTCTTGTTCACGATTGCCTCCTGCTTTGCCAGAATTAGCAGTCATCAGCTGAAGGTAATCGACCATGATGATTTTAACACCGTGTTGCATAACCAATCTTCGACATTTTGCTCTAAAGTCAAAGATGGACAAAGATGGCGTTTCATCAATATAAAGCGGTGCGTTTTCCAAAGCTGAAACATTGGTAAACAAGCTGCTCCATTCTTGATCGGACAATGTTCCTTTTCTTAAATTTTCGGAAGAAATACCCGTTTCGGAAGCAATCATCCTGGTAATCAACTGTACAGAAGCCATCTCCAGAGAGAAAAGCGCCAAAGGAATATTATTATCTACAGTGATATTTCGTGCCATAGAAAGTATGAAAGCGGTTTTCCCCATCGCTGGACGAGCTGCAATAATAATAAGGTCCGAATTTTGCCAGCCTCCCGTTTCTTTATCCAAAGCAGAAAATCCTGATGGAACACCGGAAAGACCTTCTTTATCTTTTAATGATTTTATCTTGTCAATCGCCTCTTTTACCAAAGAGTTGGCGGTATCGAAACCTTTTTTAATGGTTCCGTTTGTAATTTCAAAGAAAGATTGTTCTGCTTTATCAAGAAGTTCAAAAACATCGGTCGTTTCTTTGTAAGAACTGTCGATGACATTGGCCGAAACATTAATTAAAGAGCGAAGAATAAATTTCTCCAAAATCACCCGAACGTGATATTCGATATGCGCTGAAGAGCTAACACCTAATGTCAAATCAATGATGTAATGGTCGCCTCCTGCAAGATTGAGTCTTTCAGTTCTTTTAAGTTCCTGAATAACGGTCATCATATCGATGGGCGAATTGGTCTCATAAAGTTTGAGTATCGCTTCAAAAATCGTCGTATGTCGCGGATCGTAAAACACCTCTGGCGTCAGCAGGTCGATAGAATGGTCCAATCCTTTTCTATCAATTAAAAAAGTCCCGATAACCAGTTTTTCAAAATCAACGGCGTTGGGTGGCATTTTGCCATCTGATATGGATAATTCTTTAGCAAAATTGCCTTGTGTAAGCGACGATAAGGTTTCTTTTTGAGCCATAATACAAAGATACGTCTTTTAGATTTTTTTAAAAATCAAGTTCTAAACAAAATTTTATGGAAAACTAATAAAAGTCTTGCAGAATCGCAGTTTGTAATGTTGATAACTTCGATGAAACTTCAAAAATATCAGACTTTGTAACAAATTCCGTATTTTGTTAACTAAATAATTATACTACATTTTCTAAAATTTAAAAATGATAAAACCTTTTCTAAGCTTGGAGTTTAAAAACTTTATGCGTTCTAACACTTTAGCAGCCAATGTTGCGATGAAGATTTTCCAGATTTTCATCATCATTTATTTTCTGGCGGTTTTTGTGGGTCTTAGCATTTTTGCTTTTTATTATCCAAAACAAGAGTTGCATGTTGATCCATTGCAATTTGTAGGTAGATTTTTGTTATACGCTTTTTTGGCAGACATTGTTTTGCGCTATTTTATGCAACAAATGCCAACGCAGAACATCAAAGCATTTTTAACAATGAACATTCCCAAAAACACCATTGTTAAATATTTGATTTCTAAAACCTTTTTATCATTCTTCACTTGGGGAAACGTGTTTTTGTATCTTCCTTTTGTCGTGTTGCTATTGATAGATGGCTATAGTTGGTTTGGATGTTTGGCTTGGTTTACAGCCATTATTTTCATGTATTTCATTAGCAATTTGTTGAATATTTTAATGAACGGAAAAGACAAAATCGCGTATTTGATTGGTGCATTTCTTTTCATTGCCATTGTTTTAGACTATTTTAAAATTATTTCTTTCAGAGATATTTCGGGAACGATATTTTATGCTTTCTACGAAAAACCTTGGTTAGCAATTCTTCCTATTTTGGTGTTTTTGCCCTTGTTGTATTTGTGTTTTAATTATATAAAAAATATTTTCTATCTGGACAAAGCTCTGGAAACCAAAAAAGAAGAAGCCAAATCTGAAAATATTCAATTCTTAAACAAGTTTGGGATATTAGGCACTTTTATGAACAACGACATCAGAATGTTGAAACGCAGCAAGGCAGCACGCGCTATCGCCATCGGAGGTTTTTTATTTTTATTTTATGGCTTATTAATGTTTTCTACGCCATCTTACAAAACGCCTTTCATGCTGATGTTTTTAGGACTTTTTGTAACGGGAGGTTTTCAGATGCTATTCGGACAAAGAGTTCCGTCGTTTGACAGCTCGTATTATCCGCTAATGATGAGCCTGAATGTTCCTTATAAAGAATATCTAAAAGCCAAATGGTGGCTGGTAAATATCGTAACGTTTGTGTCGATGTTTATGGCATTATTTTATGCCTTTTTTGGGTGGAAAGTTTATTTCACATTTTTCGCGGCAGGCCTTTATAATATTGGTGTAAATTCTCAAATCACTTTATTATCTGGCGCATTTAATAAAAACCCAATGGACCTCAACACCGCAAAAAAATCAATGGGACAACAGAATAATCTCAGTCTCAAAAACATATTGCTCGTTATTCCGAAAATACTTTTACCGATGTTAATTTTCGGAGGCGCAAATCATTTTTTTGGGACAATAGGTGGCGTTGTAGCCATTGCCGCTGTCGGCATTATCGGATTTTTGCTGAGAGAAAAGGTGTTTGACTACATCACAAAGCTTTATAAAAAAGAAAAATACGACACCTTGGTCGCGTTTAAAAAAACATCTTAAAAATTAAAAATGATAAGAATTCAAAATTTAACAAAAATATATGGCGATCGACAAGTTCTTAATATTCCTGAACTTAATCTTTCTGAAGGCCAAACCATTGGCTTGGTCGGAAACAACGGCGCTGGGAAAACCACACTTTTCAGCTTAATTTTAGATTTAATAGAAGCCTCGTCTGGATCAGTGGAAATAGATGACGAAAAAGTCAACGTTTCCGAAAATTGGAAAAACAAAGTTTCCGCATTTATCGATGAAAGCTTTCTTATTGGTTATTTAACACCCGAAGAATATTTTTATTTCTTAGGAGAACTTCGTGGTTGGAACAAAGCCAGCGTTGACAGTTTTTTAACAGAATTTGTTGAATTTTTCAATGGAGAAGTCCTGAATGCCAAAAAATACATCCGCGATCTTTCTAAAGGAAACATGAAAAAAGTAGGTATTGTTGGCGCCCTCATTGGCAAACCGCAATACATCGTTTTGGATGAGCCTTTTGCAAATCTTGATCCGTCCACACAGATTAAACTTAAAAATTTAGTAAAACACTGGTCCAACAATTCAGATTCTACATTCATTATTTCTAGTCACGATTTAGCACATACCACAGAAATATCCGACAGAATTGTAGTCCTTAACAAAGGAGAATTGGTCCGCGACATCCACACTTCTCCAGAAACGTTACAAGAGCTCGAGCATTTTTTCACAGAAAACATATAGAAAAAGCCCATCACATGTAACATTTTTAACTTTTTTCATACTTATACATTAGATTAACAAATGTTAAAGATGAAATTAAAACAATTATCCATTGCTTCGCTAGCATTTTTCGGAATGCTGACGAACGCACAAGAAATTAAGTTTGAAGAATATACGCTTCCTAACGGAATGAATGTTATTCTTCACCAAGACAATTCCGCGCCAGTAGTAACTTCTGGTGTAATGTATCATGTTGGGGCTAAAGATGAAGAAGTTGGCAGAAGCGGTTTTGCACACTTTTTTGAACACCTTTTATTCGAAGGTACACCCAATATTAAAAGAGGAGAATGGTTCAAAGTGGTATCATCTAACGGTGGTACAAACAACGCGAACACAACCAATGACAGAACTTATTATTACGAAACCTTCCCATCCAACAATCTGCAATTGGGACTTTGGATGGAAGCTGACAGATTGCGCCATCCGATTATTAACCAAATCGGTGTTGACACACAGCGTGAAGTTGTAAAAGAAGAAAAAAGACTTCGTATGGATAACCAGCCTTACGGAAATCTTTTGACCGCTTTACAAAATAACTTGTTCACAAAACACCCTTACCGATGGACAACCATAGGAACTATGGAAGATCTTAACAATGCGAAGTTAAGCGAGTTCCAGGATTTCTTTAAAAAATATTATTCTCCAAACAATGCGACTTTGGTTGTAGCTGGAGATTTCCAAACGGATCAAACAAAAAAATGGATTGAAGAATATTATGGCTCCATCCCACGAGGTCCAGAAATAACGCGTGTTTCTATCAAAGAAGATCCTATTACACAGCCAAAAGAAGTAACCTGGGCAGATCCCAACATTCAGATTCCTGCTTATTTGTTCTCTTACAGAGTTCCGGGAAGCCGTGACAAAGAATCTTATGCACTAAGCATGCTTTCAACTTATCTAAGTGGCGGTAAATCTTCTGTCTTGTACAAAAAAATGGTAGATCAGGACAAAAAAGCTTTGGAAGTACAAGCGATTAATTTAGGTCTTGAAGATTACGGCATTTTCGCTGTATTTGCCATTCCGATGGGCTCTACAACAAAAGACGCTTTACAAAAAGATATCGATGCTGAAATTACAAAATTACAAACCACTCTTATTTCGGACGAAGATTATCAAAAACTTCAAAACATCGAAGAAAATCAGTTTGTTAATGCCAATTCAAGCGTTCAGGGTATTGCAAGTTCTTTAGCAACTTACAAAGTTTTGTATGGCGATGCTAATTTAATTAATAAAGAAATTGACATCTACCGTTCTATTACAAAAGAGGATTTGAGAAATGCTGCGAAAAAATATCTTAATCCTAACCAACGTGTCATCATCAATTACGTACCTGAGAAAAAATAATCAAATGAAAAAGCAACTAACTTACATAGCCGCAAGTTTTCTGATTTCAGGAATGACGATGGCACAAAAACTAGACCTTAACGCAATGCCAAAGCCTGGTCCAACGCCAAGCATCAACATTGCAACACCAAAAACTTTTAAACTAAACAATGGTTTAACAGTTATGGTGGTAGAAAACCACAAGCTGCCTCGCGTTAACGTGAGCTTGTCGATGGATCGCCCGCCGGTTTACGAATCTAACATTGCTGGTGTTAACAGCATCATGGCTGACCAATTGGGAAAAGGCACAATGTCCATGTCTAAAGATGATTTTAATAAAAGAGTCGATTTCTTAGGATCAAAAATTAATTTTAGTTCAAACGGTGCTTTCGCAAACACTTTAACAAAATATTTCCCAGAAGTTTTAGGCTTGTTGGCAGATGCGGCAATCAACCCAAAATTCACGGCCGAAGAAGTTCAGAAATCTAAAGAAAGAAGCATCGAAGCTTTAAAACTTGATGAGAAAAATGCAAAATCTATCGCATCAAAAGTTTCTAATGCTATTATCTACGGAAAAAATACAGCAAGAGGGGAATTCGAAACCGAAGCTACTAACAATGCCATCCAACTGAAAGACGTTCAAGAAGCTTATTCCAAATATTTCGCTCCAAACAACGCCTATCTAGTTGTTGTTGGTGATGTTAAATACAAGGATGTAAAAAAGCTTATCGAAAACAAATTTGGTGCTTGGAAAAAGTCAGATTTCGTTTATCCTCCGACTCCAGCAGTTAAAAATGTTGCTAAAACGGAAATTGTCATGATCGATGTTCCATCGGCGGTTCAGTCGGTGATCAATATTAATAACATCAGCACATTACACAAGAAAGACCCTGAGTTTTTCGCTGCAGAAATTGCAGATTACATCCTTGGAGGCGGTGGAGAAGCGCGTTTGTTCATGAATCTTCGTGAGAAAAATGGATTCACTTACGGTGCTTATTCAGATTTATCAACAGGAAAATACAGCCCCGAATTTAATGCTGAAGCAAGCGTAAGAAACGAAGTAACAGACAAAGCAGTTGTTGAGTTTATGAACGAATTGAAAGGCATAACTACCATAAAACCAGAAGAACTTGCCAATGCAAAAGCCAAACTAAAAGGCGATTTCATCCGTTCTATGGAAAAACCAGAAACCATCGCTGGATTTGCAGTTAATTCTCAGGTTTACAACTTACCAAAAGATTTTTACACCAATTATCTTAAGTCTATTGACCAAGTGACAATTGCTAATGTTCAAGACGCTGCAAAAGCCTATATCCTACCCAATCAAAGTAGAATTTTTGTTGCTGGTAAAGCTTCGGAAGTGGCTGACAGCTTAGAAAAATTAGGCTATCCTGTTAGCTATTATGACAAAGATGCGAACAAAACTTCAAAACCAGTCGCACAAAAAATTGATGTGACCGTTGCTCAGATTGCAGACAAATACATCACAGCTATCGGAGGAAAAACCGCTTTGGACAAAGTAAAATCTATAAGCCTGAATGCCGATGCAACTGTGCAAAACATGCCAATTAACATGACGATGAGCAGAGCTCTAGGCGGCAAAAGTTTGATGGATATCAAAGTTATGGGCAACAGCATGCAGAAAATCGTTTTCGATGGTACAAATGGTAAAATGATGGCGCAAGGTCAATCGATGGATCTTCCTGAGGAAACGAAAGCTCAAATGTTGGCAGACAAATTATTGTTCCCAGAATTAGGATTTGCAAATAACAAAGATCTTAAAATTACAGGCGTTGAAAAAATCAACAACGAAGATTCTTACGGCATCAAAGATGCTTCGACAACTTATTATTATAGCCTTGGCACAGGTTTGAAAACTGGCGAAACCAAAACTCAAAAAATGGGTGGTCAGGAGATGACAGTTCCTGTGACATTTAGTGATTATAAAGTTGTGGATGGTGTTAAATATCCTTTCAAAATGTCACAATCAATGATGGGGCAAAGCATCGATTTCATCATCAAAGATTACCAAATTAACAAAGCTAAAGATGCAGATTTTAAAATAAACTAATTTTTCAGTTTATAAACTTAAATAGCTTTAGGACAAACCTAAAGCTATTTTTTTATTTTGATACTATGTCCCTCATCCGCTTTTTGCGCCTTGATCGCTTTCATATTTTATGAATATGTTTAAAAATCACCTTGATTCTTGACTTTTTATTCTACTTCAAACTTCCCACCATGTCTTCAGGTTTTACCCATTCATCAAATTGTTCTGCCGTTAACAATCCAAGATTAATAGCTTCTTCTTTTAAAGTTGTTCCGTTTTTGTGAGCTGTTTTCGCAATTTTTGCAGCGTTTTCGTAGCCGATATGCGTATTTAATGCCGTAACCAACATTAAAGATTTATCCACTAATTCTTTAATTCTTGGTAAATTCGGTTCAATTCCCACTGCACAATGATCGTTGAACGAAATACAAGCATCTGCAATCAACTGCGCCGATTGTAAAAAATTGTACGCCATCACAGGTTTGAAAACATTGAGTTCATAATTTCCTTGCGTTCCTGCAAACGAAATCGTGGTGTCATTTCCTAAAACTTGAGCACAAACCATAGTCAGAGCTTCGTTTTGGGTAGGATTTACTTTTCCAGGCATGATGGATGAGCCAGGTTCATTTTCAGGAATATGAATTTCGCCAATTCCTGAACGAGGCCCAGAAGCCAACATTCTGATATCTTGTGCAATTTTGAAAAGTGAAACCGCCAATTGTTTCAAAGCGCCATGAGATTCTACGATTGCATCGTGAGCGGCCAAAGCTTCAAATTTATTTTCTGCCGTGATGAAAGGATGTCCCGTAAATTTTGCAATATATTCTGCGACTTTTACATCGTAAGCTTTTGGGGTGTTGAGGCCCGTTCCAACTGCTGTTCCGCCCAAAGCCAATTCTGAAAGATGCGGAAGTGTGTTTTTCAAAGCGCGTAAACCAAATTCCAATTGAGCCACATAACCTGAAAATTCTTGTCCGAGCGTTAATGGCGTTGCATCCATTAAATGCGTTCTACCAATCTTCACAATGTCCTTAAAAGCATCGGATTTTTCTTTCAACGTAATTTTTAGTTTTTCAACAGCTGGAATGGTTTGTTCTACTACTTTTTTGTATGCTGCAATGTGCATTGCCGTTGGATAAGTATCGTTGGAAGATTGAGATTTGTTGACGTCATCATTTGGATGAATTTCAGATGTTTCGCCCAACTTCCCGCCATTGAGAAAATGAGCTCGGTTAGAGATAACTTCATTCACATTCATGTTGGATTGTGTTCCAGAACCCGTTTGCCAAATCACCAACGGAAATTGATCGTTGAGTTTTCCGTCCAAAATTTCTTCACAAACTCTTGCAATCATGTCTCTTTTTTCTGTTGGAAGTACGCCTAAATCTGCATTAGCAAAAGCCGCCGCTTTTTTTAAATACGCAAAAGCTTCGATGATTTCGTGCGGCATGGATGCTTCGGGACCAATTTTAAAATTGTTACGTGATCTTTCGGTTTGGGCACCCCAATATTTATCGGCAGGGACTTTTACTTCGCCCATCGTGTCGTGTTCTATTCTGTATTCCATTTTTAAAAATTTAAAAGATTCTTATCAAATTTAAGGTTTAATCTTTTAATCTAGATGTGATTAAAATAAAAACTGACTTATCGAAAGTCAGTTTTATATATTTTTAGAACGTTGCAGCAGGCGCCGTGGAGTTGTTGAGTTTCCTTTGTATTTGTGCTTTTTTACCTGTGGAGAAATCGTAACTAATTCCCGCAACCAACATGTTTTTATTATTATGAATTTGTGTTGTCCGATTAAAATTCACCAAATCTTGTTGCACACTTCTGGCTTTGTATTCCGCTGGATGTCCCACCCAATACATTCCTGCAGAAAATGTCCATTCTTTAAGTTTGTATTTTGCGAAAATATGATTTTGGTTTTCGTTTGTATTCTCAAATACTCCAGTTAAAATAAACACCGGGAAATTGAATTGATAGAAAATACTAAAAGCTTTGTATTCCGATGACAACACAAAATTATTGGAGATATATTGGCTGTTCATGCTGGTTCCATTTTCTCTTTTGGTGTGAATAGAAACAGGTAACAAATACGTTTTCAATGCTAATAAACTGTTTCCAAAAGGTTTTACAGAACCTGAAATTTGCAATCCTAATTGTGTGGTGTATTTTGAGTTTTCATAACTAATAGCATAAGCGTTTGCATCATTAATAAAGAACTGATTAATCACTCCTGGCATATAGTTAAAGAATGCAACGGTGTTGAAATCAAAATATTTATTATTAAAAGAATATTGCAAATTATTATGGAACAATTTATATGTTTTCAGATGTGGGTTGCCATATTGTACAATATTTGGAACTACTTGTACTACATTGCTGCTCATGGCTTCGCTAGATGCGCTGTGCATTGTAAAACTGGATTGTAATCTTATGCTCTGATTTTTTGCAAGGTCATAGCCCAATAGCATTTTAGGAGCAGGAGACCAACTAGAATTAGTAGTTTCTGCACTTTTATTATTAATGAAAGTAAAACCCATGGAAAATCGATATGAGAATTTGTTTTTCTTCCCAGAATATTCAGAATAAAGATATTGATCCAAATAATTTACTTTATAATGAAAATCTCCTGCAAGATTCGTCAAATCATTGCTAATGGAGTTATTGCTAATTCTGTAACCCGAACTTAATTTTCCTTTTTCAAACTGATGTGTATGAGCAATTTCTCCTACAAAACCATTTTGTTTGGCTCTCAAAATCATATCATTGTTGAAAATATCTTCATCTGTGGCTTGATTCCATTCTCTGTCATATTGTGTAGAATTGGTGTCATAATGTGAGCCAACAAGATTCAGACTAACTTCATCTTTTTTACCAAAGTTTTTAGAATAATAAATATCCAAAGTAGGACTTACATAATCAGAAGTACGATTATGGATAGTTCCGTCCAATGTTTGAAGATTCCCTTGGTTGAAAATACTTGTCCCATTTCCGTTACTGAATGAATTATTAATTTCTAAATTCAATTTGGCTTGGAAAGCATATTTTCCCATTTCAGAATTACTGTATCTTGCCGTAATATCATGCGTGGTATAGCCAAAATGATCTTTTTGTGTTTCATCCGAAATGTAATGAACATTGTTAAAATCGTACTCATATCGTTTATTCACAATTCGGTTATCATAATTTCTTAGATTAAGATTGTACTCCACCCCGAAATTATTTTTGCCTCTCGTTATATCTGCATAAGCAGCACTGTTCACAAAACCTGTGGTAAAAGCTGAGGTTACATCTGCTCCGAAACTATATCCATTTTCGGGATTTTTGGTGATGATGTTGACAACCGTATCAGCTCTTGATGCCCATCTAGCAGGCGGAATATCATAATATTCAACTTTTGCAAGGTTGTTTGGAGCAATACTTTTGATTTGATTGTCAGAAGCTTCAATTCCATTAATGAGGAACAAAACTTTCCCGCCTTTAACGCTTGCAACCGTGTTGGAAACAGGATCCAACTGCAATTCGGGCAAAGTGGTTAACAGATCTTTTGCATATCTTGCTTTTTCCAGCGCGTCGGGATCAAAAGTGTATACCGATTTGTCCACAAATTGTTTTTTGCGTTGAGATTTTATTAAAACCTCTTGTATTTCTTTGGTGTTTACAATAGTGTCTTTAACTTGGGTTTCTTGCGCCAAAGCCAACGAACTTCCCAGTATGAATATCGTGATAATAGTTTTTCTCATATTAATTTGACAATTCAGTTTCGTATTTTATTACATTATTTGACAAAACAAAAATGCAAAACCAGTTTTTTAAGTACACTTTTGGGAACAGCATGATTTACAAAAAAATTAATATTATATACGAGTAAGATTGTAAATATTTAAAGTATTCTAATACTTTAAATTTAGTTTGTTAAAAATATATCTGAATTAATTCTAATTATAGATATCAAGTAATGAAATCAATAAAAAAGTCCAAAAATTTTTCGGATTTTATATATTGTTTATTATATTGATTAAACCATATTTTCTGGTCGAACCCATTTATCAAAATCCTCGGCAGAAACCAAGCCTAAATTAATAGCTTCTTCTTTTAAAGTTGTTCCGTTTTTATGGGCTGTTTTTGCAATTTTTGCAGCGTTTTCGTAACCGATATGTGTGTTCAATGCCGTAACCAAAATCAAAGATTTATCCACTAGTTCTTTAATTCGAGGTAAATTCGGTTCAATTCCCACCGCGCAATGATCGTTGAAAGAAATACAAGCATCTGCAATCAATTGCGCCGATTGCACCGATTGTAAGAAATTATAAGCCATCACAAGTTTGAACACGTTGAGTTCGTAATTTCCCTATGTGTTCGTGTTCTATTATGTATTCCATCTTGTTTTTTTAATTAGATATACAAATTTGATTATAGTTTAGCATTTTTAGGTGGATAGATCGTTTTTTTAGTAGTAAAGTGTTTATGATTTGTGATGAATTAATTTTATATAATTTATAACATAATTGTATTATTTTTTAATAGAATATAATTATTATTTTAGCATATTGAAAAATAAAACTAAAAACTATATGAAAGTATTCGGAAAGTGGTCGATATTGTTGATGATTTTAATTGGATTTTTGTGCTTTGGACAAGATAAACCAATGGTAATGAGAGTTAAATTTACAGAAACATCTTTTCCATGGGGCTTTACAGGTTCTTCTAATTTTCAATATACCACACAAAAAGTGGGGACTCCCACCGTGAGTCCCATACAAACAGGAACAGATGGGTTTGCAGTAGATGAAGTAGGGGAATATCTTGTTTCTATCTTGCCACCATCTGGTAACGTATCGGTAAATACATCGGTTCTTTCTCTTAATAATCCTGCGAGAGAAAATATTTTGGAGTTAAAAAATTGGGGAGATATCAAATGGGCTTCGGTAGAAAATCTATTTTACAATGCAATACAGCTTGGTGTTTCAGCTACAGATATTCCTAATTTAACAAATGTTAGTTCGCTGGCGAGGATGTTCTATAATTGCAATGCATTAACGGAAGTTCCTGGTATAAATAATTGGGATACTAGCCATGTCACAAATATTTCTTATATGTTTCAAAATGCTATTCGATTTAATCAAGATTTGTCGTTTAATACAAGTAATGTAACAAATATGTTCGGCGTTTTTTTTAGAGCGTCTGCCTTTAATAAATCTGTAAGTTTTGATACGAGTAATGTGACTTTGATGGACGCCATGTTCTTTGAGGCAACGAAGTTTAATCAAGCATTAGATTTTAATACCAGCAAAGTGACGTCTATGACTTACATGTTTAGCGGTGCTACTGCTTTTAATAGACCATTGGCATTTGATACAAGTAATGTGGTTTCCATGGAGGGCATGTTTGGTGGAGCTACAAAATTCAATCAGAATTTAGGAGGTTTTACCCTCAAACCGGGTGTGTTTATGGCAGCTTTTGCTGTTAATTCTGGGATTAGCTGCTTTAATCTTAGTAATACTTTAAAAAAATGGGCAGAAAATCCTTTAACACCTAGTGATATAGAGGTTGATTTTGGTAGCATAAATTACCGCAGTGAAGCTCAAGTTTATTATAATCAACTCCTTGCAAAAAATTGGGAAATAGTTTCAGGTGGTGTAGATGCTATGTGTGGTAAAAAACCTTTGGTACTTAAAATTGATTTTAAGGAAACTAGTTTTCCGTGGGCTTTTGTAGGTGCAAATGATTTTCAGTATACGACACAAAAAGTGGGAGAATCGACGGTAAGTGCAGTAAAAACAGGAACTAACAGTTTTATTGTAAATACTATCGGAGAATATATTGTGTCTATTACTCCTCCTTCTAGTAGTGTTGAATTGAATACTCAGGTTCTTAGGATTAATGATCCAATACGTCGAAATATTTTGGAGCTTAAAAATTGGGGGGATGTTAATTGGTATTCGATGGAAGCTTTGTTTCAAAATGCGAGCAGGTTAATCTTGTCTGCGACGGATAAACCCAATTTAATGGATGTATATTCTTTAAGTAGACTTTTTGCAAATTGTGAATCCTTAATTACGGTTCCCAATATTAACAGTTGGGAAACAGGTGAGATAACAGATATGTCTTCTATGTTTGAAAACGCTAAAACCTTTAATCAAACACTATCGTTTGATACGGGGTCGGTAACCTCAATGTATATGATGTTTAGTGGAGCACAATCCCTTAATCAGCCTTTACGTTTTGATACGAGTAAAGTGATATCCATGGCTCGTATGTTTAGTGGAGCTTCTACTTTTAATCAACCTTTAATCTTTGACACTAGCAAGGTGGTAGATATGTCCTACATGTTTAGTGGCGCTTCTATTTTTAATTTGCCTTTAGCATTTGATACTAGTGCAGCAACCGATATGTCTTATATGTTTCATAATGCAACAGCATTTAATCAACCTTTATGGTTTAATACAAGTTATGTGGAAAATATGACAAGTATGTTTACAGGAGCAGTATCGTTTAACCAATTATTAGCATTTAATACCAGTAAAGTTGTAAATATGAATTGGATGTTTCGAGAAGCAATAGCATTTAATCAGCCTCTAGCTTTTAATACGAGCAATGTGAAAAGTATGGTGGGTATGTTTTTTAATGCAAGTGCATACAATCAACCCATTACCTTTGACACAAGTACGGTAACCAATATGGAATTGATGTTTATGAATGCCTCCGTATTTAATCAAAACTTAGGAAATCTTAAACTTAACTCTGTTGTTAATACCTCTCCTCCTGCGTTATTTGTTTTTGCAGAATATTCGGGGATTGATTGTGTGAACTATGGAAAAACATTAAAAGGTTGGGCGGAAAATAATTTAACACCAAACAATATTATAATGAATTTTGGATCCATTGCTTATGGAACCGATGCAGTACAATATCGCAATCAATTGATAGAAAAAGGGTGGTCGCTAAAGGATGGAGGACTAAATTCTTCTTGCGATTCTTTTTTAGGTACAGATGTGGAAATGCCTTCAAATGATGTGTTTATTTACCCTAACCCTGCAACTAATGAGGTTAACTTTGTGGCAGAACAAGCAAGTAAAGTTCAGGTTTACTCCGCCAATGGTCAACTCATAAAGGAAATTTATTCTACCAAAGGAGGGAATAAACTTAATGTTTCCAGTTTGCCGAATGGGGTTTATATTCTTAAGATAGGTCATCAAAAGTCAAGATTTATTAAGAAATAAAATGTAAAGAATAATAAAATAGAGAAGCGAAGACTATGGTTTTCGCTTCTCTTATTTAAAATCATTTTAAATAAGCTTTTCGGGAGATACATCAGTTTTTTTAATTTTCCACAAAACTTACTTATGCTTAAATTTACAAGAATATTATTTTGGACCTAAATAAGCATAATATGGAATTTTCATATCAGGAACCATTTCCTATTCTAAAAGACGATACACAATACAAAAAATTAAGTTCAGATTACGTAAAAGTTGAAAAATTGGGCGACAGAGAAATCCTTTCTGTTGATCCAAAAGCGTTGGAACTTCTATCTGAAAACGCCATGAAAGATGTTTCTTTTTTGTTGCGTTCGGCACATTTGCAAAAACTTAAAAATATTATCGACGATCCTGAAGCTACGGATAACGACCGTTTTGTGGCTTACAATCTTCTGCAAAACGCTGCTGTTGCGGTTCAGGGAGCTTTGCCATCTTGTCAGGATACGGGAACAGCGATTTGTGTAGCTAAAAAAGGAGAAAATGTGTACACGGGAGCTAATGATGCAGAATGGATTTCGAAAGGAATTTATAATACGTATCAAGAACAAAATTTAAGATATTCTCAAATTGTTCCGTTAACGATGTTTGAGGAGAAAAATTCGGGCTCAAACTTGCCTGCACAAATTGATATTTATGCGGAAGAAGGGAATGCTTACAAATTTTTATTCCTAGCGAAAGGGGGTGGCTCTGCGAACAAAACTTTTCTGTATCAAAAAACAAAATCTTTGTTGAATGATGCTTCTCTAGAGGCTTTCATCAAAGAAAAAATCATGGATTTGGGAACTGCAGCTTGTCCTCCTTACCATTTGGCTTTGGTAATTGGCGGAACTTCTGCGGAAGCAAATTTAGCAGCGGTGAAAAAAGCAAGTGCAGGTTATTATGACAATCTTCCAACCGAAGGAAATATGGGCGGCCAAGCCTTCCGTGATTTGGAATGGGAAAAAAGAGTTCAGGAAATTTGTCAAAAATCTTCTATCGGAGCTCAGTTTGGTGGAAAATATTTAACGCATGATGTTCGAGTGATTCGTTTACCGCGTCATGCAGCTTCTTGTCCAGTTGGAATGGGTGTTTCTTGTTCTGCGGATAGAAATATCAAAGGGAAAATTACAAAAGACGGAATTTTCTTGGAGCAATTGGAAACCAATCCTGAGAAATTCTTACCTGCAACGCCTCCACATTTGGAAGAAGCGGTTACCATCGACTTAAATCGTCCAATGCCAGAAATTCTTGCAGAACTTTCAAAATATCCAATCAAAACCCGTTTGAAATTGAACGGAACTTTAATTGTTGCGAGAGATATCGCTCACGCAAAAATCAAAGAATTATTGGATGGAGGACAGCCCATGCCAGAATATTTTAAAAATCACCCCATTTATTACGCAGGACCAGCTAAAACACCAGAAGGAATGCCTTCAGGAAGTTTCGGGCCGACAACGGCGGGAAGAATGGATGTTTATGTGGATGAGTTCCAAGCGAATGGCGGAAGTATGGTAATGTTGGCTAAAGGAAACAGAAGTAAAGATGTAACCAACGCTTGCGGAAAGTATGGTGGATTCTATTTAGGCTCTATCGGTGGTCCAGCGGCGATTTTAGCAAAAGAAAACATTAAATCTGTGGAAGTGGTAGATTTCCCAGAATTAGGAATGGAAGCGGTTCGTAAAATTGAAGTGGTAGATTTCCCTGCATTCATCATCACAGACAACAAAGGCAACGATTTCTTCGCAAATTTGGCACATTAATATTTACAAAATTAAATATTCAACATCATAAAAAAAGGACTCACAATTGTAAGTCCTTTTTTTTTTATCTAGTAAACAAAAGCTCTCTGTATTTTGTCATCGGCCAAAGTTCATCATCAACCATCATTTCTAAATTGTCTGAAGCTTCACGAATCACATCAAACAAGGGCTTCACTTTGTTGCAATAAGCTTCCGCTTGTTTGTGACTATCTTTAGCATTTTTCGCAGATTCTTTTTCCTTAAGAAGTTCGTCAACACCCAGTTTCATTTTTGATACATTTTCAGAAATCTGAGTAATCAAACTGATTTGCTCTTTTCCTAAAATTTTGAATTCTTTATCACCGAAAATTTCCTTTAGACCTTTAACGTTTTCAATCAATCTATTTTGATAGTTAAGTGCTGCAGGAATAATATGGTTTCTGGCAATATCTGCCAAAACGCGCGCTTCGATATCGATTACTGTTGAGTATTTTTCAAACTTAATTTCGTTTCTAGCTTCAAATTCTCTGTGAGAATAAATTCCTAATTCTTCATAAAGATCAGAAAATTTAGAATTTAATTCTTGTTTTAAAGCTTCTGGCGTGGTTTTAAGATTGTTAAGTCCTCTTTTTTTGGCTTCTTTAGCCCAATCATCCGAATAGCCATCACCTTCAAACAAGATATTTTTTGATTGTTTGATGTACTCTCTCAAAATATTGAAAATCGCTTCATCTTTTTTCAGTCCAGTTTCGATGAGTGCATCAACTTCTTTTTTAAACACTCGCAGTTGTTTTGCTGCGATAACGTTCATCACCGTCATTACCTCAGCACAGTTTGCCGAAGACCCAACGGCGCGAATCTCAAATTTATTCCCGGTAAATGCAAAAGGCGACGTTCTATTCCTATCGGTATTATCCAAAAGGATTTCCGGAATTTTTCCAACAACATTCAGTTTTAATTCTGTTTTTTCTTCAGGCGACAATTTGCCATCCGTCACTTTTTCTAATTCTTCCAAAACGGAGAACAACTGACTTCCTATAAAAGCTGAAATAATTGCTGGTGGCGCTTCGTTCGCACCTAAGCGGTGATCATTACTCGCCGAAGCGATACTCGCTCTCATTAAATCCGCATAATCGTGAACCGCCTTAATGGTGTTCACAAAGAATGTCAAAAACTGAAGGTTCTTTTTAGGATTTTTCCCGGGGCTTAAAAGGTTCTCACCAGTATCTGTTGCCAAACTCCAGTTGTTGTGTTTTCCACTTCCATTAACGCCTGCAAAAGGTTTTTCATGGAACAAAATATGGAAATGATGCTTATGAGCAATTCTAGCCATAACATCCATCAACAAAGAGTTGTGATCCACAGCAACATTACATTCTTCAAACATGGGCGCCAACTCGAACTGGTTCGGCGCAACTTCGTTGTGACGCGTCGTTACGGGAATCCCAAGCTTCATACATTCGATCTCCAATTCTTTCATAAAGTTCATCACTCTAGTGGGAATTGAACCAAAATAGTGATCGTCCAACTGTTGTCCTTTTGCGGGTGAGTGGCCCAACAAGGTTTTTCCTGTCAATACCAAATCTGGGCGCGACATATACAAGGCAGAATCTACTAAGAAATATTCTTGCTCCCAACCTAAAGTGGGTGTCACTTTGGTTACATTTTTATCAAAGTAAGCTTTACAAACATCTGTTGCTGCTTCGTCAACAGCATTCAATGCTCTTAATAATGGTGTTTTATAATCTAAAGTTTCGCCCGTGTAAGAAATAAAAATCGAAGGAATACAAAGTGTCGTTCCCATGATAAATGCTGGCGAAGTTGGATCCCAGGCGGTATAACCTCTGGCTTCGAAGGTGTTACGGATGCCGCCATTCGGGAAAGAAGAAGCATCTGGTTCTTGCTGTATCAGCATTCCTCCATTAAAACGTTCTATCGCTCTATCGCCCTCAATAGGTGTAAAAAAAGAATCGTGTTTCTCAGCAGTTGTACCCGTCAAAGGCTGAAACCAGTGCGTGTAGTGTGTCACCCCTTTTGACATAGCCCAATCTTTCATTGCTACAGCAACTTGATCTGCAATATGTCTTTGGATTTGAGTTCCTTTTTTGATCGCATCCATAATAGAGCTGAATGCCTCTTTCGTTAAATACTCTCTCATCGTATATTCTGAAAACACATTGTTGCAGAATAGTTCTGAAAGTTTCACTGGAACATCCACGAAATTGTCTTTTCTGTAATTTCTAAAAGGAAGTTCTGCTAAGGCTTTAAATCTTAATGTTGACATATAACATATATTTTAATAGGGCAAATTTATAAAAAAATCAAAAACAAAATCAAAACACCCCTGTTTTTTTATATTAAATTTTAAAAATTATATATTTAAAACCTAAACACCCCTAAAAACAACACACAACTACCATTTCTAATTTCAAAAATATAATTCGCAAATATTAAGCAATTATGAATTTTTTGAAAACATAGTCAAATATCATGTTTGATATCTGCGGAATGCCTTTGTTTAATGCTATCTTTACACAAGATTAGCTTTATCTAATAAAATTTGCTAACTTTGCGAACTTTTCTAAAAACAAAAACATTATGGTAAATTCTAGAGCAAGAGAGACCACAGAAGCGATTGAAAGATTATACGTTTCTATGAGACACTTATTTTATAGAGGATTTTTTAAACCTTCTGGCGTTTCTGGTGAGTCATTAAGAAAACTTTTGACAATTATCCAACCGGAGATCTACGGAAGCATGGGCAATCCACATAAGATAGAACTTAGCGGTCTTCTTTATGTTTTAGACCGTTTGCCTGAAGGCATTGAAGAATGCGCTTTTATCCATCTAACGTCTGATGAAGGTTTTGAAAAAGGCAGTTTCGAACCTATCGTTCCTAAAAAACGTCGTAGAAATTGCTACAGAATCGATGAACACCAAATGAACATTGAGGTTCTTCTGGGACGTTCGGAGATTTATGATATCCTAACGCACTTAACTTTCCTATATCTGGAAGCGGACAAAATCAGAAACATCGGTTTTGACATGCAAGATGGCGGAAGACCTAGACGCGTTTGGAAAATTATCGAAGAAGTTGCTATCGGCGAGAAAAAATACAGCCGCAAAGAGAAAGAAGTAGCATTAATCCATTTGTCCTCATTGCTAGGAAGAACTTTTGATGAGACCTTGGACGCTTACAACGATTTTGGAGATGATGCTAATCCTGACAGATTGTTCAAAATAATTTATTGGCTGGGGCAAACAAGTCTCGAAGATTGGAAGGAAGTACGCAACCGCGAGATCTATTTCTCTTCTATTCTACAAGAACGCGTTGGTCACCACCTTTTCGGTGAAAGATGGGCGAACAAAATAAAGTCTGTCCTATACGAAAACAACCTACACATGCGTCCGTTACACATCATCAGCGCGAACATGCACAGCGTGAAAAACATGTTATACGCGAACGATGCTTTGGGTAAAAAAGCAAAAAAGGAAATAGACTATAAACTTTTTGAAGAAATCAGCAATAAAAAAGCTTTACAAGATAAAATCTTACATACTTCTCAAGAACAAGGTCTTATTTACATTAAAGACCAAAGTGGAAGTAATATTGATGTACAAATCATTGATGTTTCTAAAACAAACCTTAAAAACACGGCTTTTGCTGACTCAACTCCTTCTGGTGACGAAGTGATTTTAGTATTCGACTACGCTTTCGGTGAGCAGGCTTATGAAGTGATGGACGAACTCTTGCGACCTTATGATGTTAATGGTGAAATCTACACCATGAAAGTGAAATCCATCTCTATTATGGGAAAAGCTGGAATTCTGGAAGGTCAAAAAGGCGACATTATGATTCCAACGTCTCACATTTTTGAAGGCACGGCGGACAACTATCCATTCGTTAACGCTTTGGATTTAGAAGACTTTAAAGATGATGAATTACAAGCTTTCGAAGGGCCCATGATTACCGTTTTAGGAACATCGCTTCAAAACAAAGACATCCTGTCGTATTTTATGAATACTTCATGGAAAGCAATTGGACTAGAAATGGAAGGCGCACATTACCAAAAAGCCATACAAGTAGCGAGTAAAATCCGTCACCATATCAGCGAAGATCTCTTTGTATGCTATGCTTATTACGCTTCGGATAATCCACTAGAAACAGGTAGCACACTATCGTCTGGAGGTCTTGGACTAACTGGTGTTAAGCCAACTTATTTAATTACTTTAAGAATCCTTGAAAAGATTTTTGGTAAAGCATAACTTAAAAATCAAATTAAATTTTTCAATAGAAAATCCCGAAACTTACATGGTTTTCGGGATTTTTGTATTAATCAAAGACAAGCTAATATTTTAAAATCTTCGAACAGAATCCTTATTTATAAAGATCCTTTTCTATAAAATTATTATTCTTTTCAAAATAAGCTTTTGCGCCTTGTTCCTTATTTCGGATTAACTCTTCCTTTGTTAAAGGCTTATTGGTATTAGAATCAAAAAGAATAGTTTCCGACATGGCAGATGAGCCATGCATCAGTTTTATATTTTTAGCAGGATCTTTTTTGTAGTCATTCCAAAGCTTATTGAATTTTTCTTTAGAAACAAAAACCTCTTGCACTTTCGAATCAAGAAACACCGATGAATCCTTGATTTTTTGACTCCCGATGAAACTAAAACGATGCTCTCCTTTATCGTCTTCAACATTCAAAATAAGGCCCGGTAAACCACAAAATTTATAAGGCCCGTCTTGTATTTGGATATCATTGGCAAACCAAGCCATCCAATGTCTGCCACCGAAATCAGCTGTTGCTTTCTGCACTTTAAAGTTTTCAATATTTTGGGTTTCTGAAAAAATAGTCCATTTTATGGGATGCTCTTCTTTCAAAGCGATATTCACCGCATTTAGCATCGTGTGATAAGTTGTTTCCAAACTTGGATAGCTTTTAGAAATACGAAAATTAACTTTTGACTGTTTTATTTTTCGCATATCAACAAGAATCGATCTCGACATTTTTCCCCTTTCGAATTCGGATTTAAACAATGAGTCCCGGGCTATCAACAAAACACTATAAAACCTGGATCCCTCTTTTGTAACGTCTAGATTCATGATTTCTTTTCCAACATGTTCTTTATTTAAAGAATCATTCTTGAAAGAATATTCGTAGACAAATCTTTGATTTTGCGACAACAAAAATCCCGATACAAAAAGACAAAATAAAAGGATGTATTTCACTTTATTCTTTAATTAAATTATAGCCCCACTACAAATCCAACATTTGGTACAAGTCCGCTTGCAAAAATGCTGTTATTTTCTTTCCAAAGAACATTGTATGTCAACCCAACTTGGAAGTAAGAATTGCCCGCTATTCTAGTCATATAACCAGCTCCGAGATAAAGCGCAGATTCTTCGGTGTCGTAGGTTTTGTTATCATATTTGTTTTTAAAATTGATGAAATATTCCTGAAATGCACTTGTTAAATAAAAATTTCTTCCAAAATAATAATTCGCAAATGGCCCTACACCAAACATCGTAGATTTGTAAGCGTCGGCGGTTTGCCATGTGAAATTCCCCATGAGCCCCATCTCAAAGTCGCTGGTAATTCGGTAGCCGACTCTTGGCGATATTTGAACATTAAATCTTCCGCCATTTCCAAAGCCCATACCAAGCCCACCACCATAAGTCCAACGATTGTCAGAACCGGACTGGGAAACGCCAATTTGTGAAAAGGCTAACACTCCTGAACAAAGCAATAATAAACAAGATAATTTTTTCATAAGATAGTTTTTGTCAATGTGTAAAATTAATGCTTTTATTGACATATTATTCGTTGTATTTTTGCATTGTGAAATATGGCGCGAGCGTAGCGAGCGTCACAGCAGTTGGTTGTTGTTCTAAAAAATGGAAATCCCTACAACCTAGCCCCGATGGAAGCGACATCCTTTGTTGTGAGCGAGGCGGCGGAGCGATAGCGGAGCCGACCGAGCGAACAATAAAGATACAGCGTACAGCGGGTGAGAATTTTCTAAAAAAGAAAAATTGTCCTGCTCCTAAAATTTTAAACATTATGAAAGTAGTAGTTGGCCTATCCGGCGGTGTGGACTCTAGCGTAACCGCGTATCTTTTGCAACAACAAGGACACGAGGTGATTGCACTGTTTATGCGTAACTGGAATGATGCTTCGGTAACTTTGGAGGACGAGTGTCCTTGGGTGGAAGATAGTAATGATGCTTTGATGGTTGCTCAGAAATTGGGCATTCCGTTTCAGGTAATTGACATGAGCGAGCTTTACAAAGAGCGTATCGTGGACTATATGTTTGACGAATATCAGAAAGGACGCACGCCGAATCCTGATGTGCTCTGTAACCGCGAGGTGAAATTCGATGTGTTTATGCAGACGGCTTTATCTCTTGGCGCTGATAAAGTTGCCACAGGACATTATGCGCGGGTAGATTCTACAGTTGATGAAAACGGCAAAGAGATTTTCCACCTTTTGGCAGGTAAAGACAACAACAAGGATCAATCTTATTTTTTATGCCAATTGAGTCAAGATCAATTATCAAAAGCGCTTTTCCCAATTGGCGAATTAACAAAACCTGAAGTTCGGGAAATTGCAAGAGAAACAGGTCTTGTAACTGCTGACAAAAAAGATTCGCAAGGTTTATGCTTTATTGGAAAAGTAAGTTTGCCAACTTTCTTGCAACAACAATTGGAGGTAAAAGAAGGCGAAATTGTTGAAATCTTTAACGATTTTGCCGAGTTTTCGAAACCCATACCTCGTTTCAATTCTAAACAAGAAGAACTAGAATATCTTTCCCGAAAAATCGATTATAAAAAAGAGGACGGAAAAGTTATTGGAAAACATCAAGGCGCGCAATTCTTCACCATCGGACAGAGCAAAGGTCTAGGAATTGGCGGTCACAAAGAAAGTTGTTTTATCATTTCTCGTGATATGACCAACAATATCATTTTCGTGGGCGAAGGTCACGCTTTTCCTGGCCTCCACAAAAAAGCTCTGAAAATTGACAACAGCGAAGTGCATTGGGTAAGAGAAGATTTAAAATTAAACAATGGCGAAAGCATGCGTGTCCAAGCCAGATTCCGTTATCGTCAATCTTTACAGGAAGCCACTATTTATCAGTTTGATGAAGCTTTCTATATGGAATTTGATGAAGCGCAATCCGCCATTGCTGAAGGACAATTCGCGGCTTGGTATCTTGACGACGAATTGTTGGGAAGTGGCGTGATAGCTTAATGAAAAAATAAATTTAATAATATAAAAGCTTCCTCACGTGAGAAAGCTTTTCATTTACTTAATAAACTAATTATCAGCTAGATAACCAATTTTTAAAATCTTTGACACGATCCCGACTTACGGTGATTTCTTCTTCTGGCTGAAAGTTTAATTCTACTTTGAAATAAGGCGAGGTGTGAATATTTTTGATAAAACTTGACTGAATAATATATTGACGATTAACCCTAAAAAACAATTGATTGTCAAGAACTTCCTCTAACTCATCTAACGTAAAATCGGTGGGAAAAGTTCTTTCTTTGGTTTGTAAATACACAATTTTATTCTCGCTATAAAAACAACTAACGTCTTGCGTATGGATAATTTTAAGATTATAACCAATTTTCACCAACATTCTCGATAAAACAGACTTTTCTTTTTTAAGAATTTGCTTGATTTCCTGCGAATTAACAAGGCCTTCTTCTGGCAAAAACGATTTGAATTTCTCAATAGCTTTCGTTAAATCTTCTTCCATAATTGGTTTCAAAAGATAGTCGATACTGTTCAGTTTAAAGGCTTTTAAAGTATATTGATCAAACGCCGTGGTATAGATGATAAAAGCTTTGGTAGCGACTTTCTCGAAAATATCAAAAGACAATCCGTCGCCTAAAACAATATCCGAAAAAATGAGTTGTGGATGTTTGTTTTGCGAAAACCAAGCAACAGCTTCCTCCACCGAGTTAAGAACCGCAACCAACTCTAAATCAGAATAATTAGCCAACATTCTTTCGAGTTTTCTAGCGGCTGGTTTTTCATCTTCGATAATAATCGTCTTTATCATATTTTCAAAAATAATATTTTATTTATAGTTCTTCATTAATTCTTTTATCTTGCGTTCTTCCCAATTTTTTGATAAAATAAAACCGGGCACAAACACGGATAAAGCGTGTGCAATGAGCCCAATTCCCCACAACAAAGGCGTTATCCAAATCTGCCATTGCCAAATACTTTCACCTTTTGGCAGCTCTCTATAGTTTAAAAAGAAAAGTAAAAGATTAACCGCAAGGTAGACGAATAGATGTGTGTAAAAACTTTTCAAATCTTTGACGCGTTTTGCGGCCATTTGGTATTTTATGTTTTCATTATTTTCCATGATTGCTAATTAAAATTGATCCTTTTCCATTATTTCTTTTATCTTACGTTCTTCCCAGGCTTTTCCGATGGTAAAAACATTCATACCGTGGGCAACGAGCCCTATTCCCCAACCCAACATCGGCCAATAAAACCAAAGTTGCTTTGGAGAAGTAACCAGATTAACAATTACTATAAATGGGATAACGATACAATATGAAATCAAATTGCCGTAGAAGCCTTTCAGTTCTTTAACACGTCTAGCAGCTTTCTCGTAAGCCAAACTTTCTTGTGATGTTGTTGCATTCATAATTCTAATATTTTCTTGTTCAATTAACATGGGTATTTTAACTTTGAAGTAATCTTCAGATTTTTCGATAAAAACATTTTCTTTGGTCAAAAGCGAATAACGCTGTACAATATTTAACAATCCAATGCCTTCTCGATCTTTGGGTAATTCTCTGGTTTGCAGATTATTTTCAATGCACAAAAATTTTTTTTCGGTATAGATTTTCATCACCAGAGGTTTGGCTGCGGTCGCAAAATTGTGTTTGATACAATTCTCTAATAAAAGTTGAAGTGACAGCGGAACAACCTTTAACACATAATCTTCTTCTGGAACATCAAACTGGAATTCTACACTATCTTCAAACCTTGTTTTTAAAAGCTCTGCATAGGTTTTCGCAAAATCCAACTCGTCTTCTACACTGACCAATTCTTTATCTTTTTGGTCCAGCACATAACGGTAAATTTTTGACATGGACAGCGTGAATTTTTGTGCCTGGTCTTGATTTTCGTCAATTAAAGCGCTTAAAACATTTAAAGAATTAAATAAAAAATGTGGGTCAAGCTGATTTTTAAGACTTTCAAATTGTGCATTGGCCGATTTTGCGATAATCTTCTGCTCAACAACTTCTTTGCGCGTTACTTTTTTCAGTTCCTCCATAAAGCCTTTAGCATGAAGAAATGCCGAAATCATCAATGCGAAATTAATCATGAACCAATTGGCAAAATTGTATTTCTCCGAAAAGAAAACCTCCCAGGTAGTCACTTTTTGTATCAAAACAAAGTTGATCCCGTTACATAAATAGGTCAACAAAAAATTAAGTACAATGGTAGCAATAACGCCAATAACAGCTCTTGTACGCGTCTGGTCAACCCAAGAATATCTTTTATTAAGATAATCATTTAGCAAACCATTGGGCACAGCCATCAAAAAACCATACATAGATGATATCAAACAACTTATAGCAAAAGTTTCTAAACTTTTCTCATTCGAAAAAAAGAGGAAAAAGAAAAGCCCCGAGCCTAATGCTAGCCATAAGCATATTTTTAGTGATTTGCGTGTCATTTTCTAATTATTATAATGCAAATTTATACTAAGCTTTTATTTTTATTAAAAAAATATTACCGAATGGTCAAATTTGGCAACCGAATGGTTTTTAAACTTTAATTAAAATTAACACTTATCATCCGACTAGCTTTGTAGAAAAGGAACACATTTTGTATCTTAACTTCAAAATTAATTCTTATGAATAAAAATGTAGAAGTAATATTGGCAAGCGCTATTGGCTTATTCGCGGTTGTAGGCGCATTAGCTATAAGAAAGGTTTTTAAAGACAAAACATACGTAAAAGACTATACAGATTCTCATCGTCTTTTTAGTAAAAAATCAGAAAACCAACTTGTCGAACATGGAGATGGAATAGAAATTAACGCATTTATATAATTTTTTTTAATAAACATATATTAAAACCAATCTCTTTTCGGGATTGGTTTTTTTGTGGAAAACTTTAAGTTAAATGTCATTTTTTTTCAAAAAAACTCAATTAGATTTATAAAAATTTTGGCTTAGAAAATGACAGTTAATATTCCAAAAGGTCAAGGTGCGCAGCACAATATTGTTAATCGGTTCGATCGTTATACTTACGAACCGGACGAAGAAGACATAGCAATAATCAAAACCCAAGTCATTGAAGTTTTTCCAAAAACAATCCTTAACAAAGTGAAAAGCCCCGACCTGAGGATGGATTATTCCATGAATCCTTATCAAGGTTGTGAGCACGGTTGTGCGTATTGCTTTGCCAGACCAACGCATGAATATTGGGGTTACAGCGCAGGCATCGATTTTGAAAGAAAAATTATGGTTAAAAAAAATGCGCCAGAACTTTTAGAAAAAAACTTCCAAAAGAAAGGCTACATTCCAAGACCTATCATGCTTTCCGGAAACACCGATTGTTACCAACCTATAGAACGCGAATTCGAAATCACCCGAAAACTTCTCGAAGTTTGCCGGGATTATAGACATCCCGTAGGTATCATAACTAAAAACGCGTTGATTCTTCGGGATATAGATATCTTGAAAGACATGGCTAGTCAGAATTTGGTTTCGGTTTCTATGAGCATTCCAACGCTTAATGAAAAATTGCGCCGTGTGATGGAGCCCAGAACTTCATCTTCTCAAAATAAATTAAAAGCCATAGAAATCCTTTCTCAGAACGACATTCCTGTGAATGTAATGCTAGCGCCCGTTATCCCAGGCTTGACGAGTGATGAAAGTCTATCGATATTAAAATCCGTTTCTGATGCGGGGGCTCGTAATTTTGGCTACACTTTGGTAAGACTCAACGATAGTGTAGAGCCTATATTTATAGAATGGCTATCGGCTCATTTCCCGGAGAGGAAAGATAAAGTTCTTAACCTCATCCGAAATATGCGTGGCGGAAAATTGGGCGAAAAACGTTATTTCGAACGTTATAAAGGCGAAGGAAACATTGCAGAAATGATTCATAAAACCTTTGAAGTTGGGAGAAAAAAATATTTTCATAACAACGAAAAACGAGAGCTTTCCGTAGAAAATTTCTCAGGATCGCGAGCGCAGCAACTTCGTTTGTTTTAAGATTTAATCCTTAACTTTAAGCAAGAAATTTCATTATGTCAAAACTAAAAATTGCTGGACTCAATCTAGACATTTTCTGGAAAAACAAAGTCAGAAATTACGACGTTATCGCCGATAGTTTCAAAAATATAGAAGCTGATGTCTTTTTGCTTCCCGAGATGTTTTCAACAGGATTTTGCATGGATGCCGAAGATATTGCTGATCGCAACAACGAGACATTAATCTGGATGCAGAATTTTGCGCAACAAAAAAAGACTGCAATTGCTGGAAGTGTTTCTATTTGTGAAAATGAGAAATTTTACAACCGATTTTATTTTGTAAAACCCGATGGAAATTTTGATTATTATGATAAAAAACACTTGTTTTCTTATTCTGGCGAGGACAAAATCTATACGGCAGGTAACGTCAGGAAAATAATTGATTATAAAGGATTTAGAATATTATTACAAGTTTGTTATGATTTGAGATTTCCAGTTTTTCAAAGAAACTTAGGCGATTATGATTTGGTAATCAATGTTGCCAATTGGCCAGAAACTCGCGTTGAGGCTTGGCGTACATTACTGAAAGCGCGCGCCGTAGAAAACCAGTCTTTCGTATTTGGACTTAACCGCATCGGGACAGATGGCAATCAACTGAACTACGAGGAAAGCTCTTTGATACTTTTCGCAGATGGAACCGAAATTTCGGCTAGACAAAATAATATTGTTACAGCCGAATTGGATTTGGAAGATTTAAAGAAATTCCGAGCGCGTTTTCCGTTTTTGAAAGATGCTGATGAATTTGAATTAAAATAAAAACAGCCAGAAAATATTTTCTGGCTGTTTTTATTATTGAAATCTTTTTAAAAGTTCTGTCAGCGTGTTGACATCATGGACACCACTTTCTTTCCATAGCATTTCTCCATTTTTGAAGATGGCTAAAGTTGGTACGCCTCGCACACCATATTGACCAGCTATTGCGGGATATTGATCGACATCAACTTTGATGATTCTTGCACCTTCTCCAATATTTTCTTTCACCGTTGTTAGTACGGACGATTGTACTTTGCAGGGTTGACACCACGTTGCAAAAAAATCGATAAGAACAGGACGTTCAGAATTTATAATTTCTTGAAATGCTTGTGACATTATTTATTAATTTTCAGTTACTTATCATTACTTTCTTTCTGTAAAGCTTGAACATTAAAAACGCTTACACCAGAATAGACATTGTCGTGTCCTACTTTTTTCAAAATGTCCAAAGCTTGTCCAGCTTGTCTTCCTGTATTACAAAACAAAACGACTTTTTTGCCCTTCAACTCAGTGGCATGTTCTTCTATTTCGGCTAAAGGAATATTAATAGCACCTTTCGCTGTGTTTTTTTCAAACTGCTCTGGAACGCGAACATCTACCAATACGGTTTCAGAATCGTTAATCAACTCTTTCATATCTGGACGTGCATTAACATTTTGTGGCTGTTGTGTTTGGCATGACGCCAAAAACATCAGAATTACAACCGTAATTAATTTATTCATTTATAATGTTTTACTTTGACATGCAAAATCCGAAGTTGGCACTTTTTCTGTTTTTTTAATCCCATTAAAACCGCCATCAATTTCGGTAAAATTCCGAATTCCTCTAGCATTAAGAATACTTGCAGCAATCATACTTCTGTAACCGCCTGCACAATGTAAGAAGAAATGTTCTTTATCATCGACATTGTTTACCCATTCGCTGATTTCCGATAAAGGTCTATGATAGGCTTCATTGATATGTTCTGCCGCATATTCTCCATCTTTTCTAACATCAATAACTTTGTCATCCGTTTTATAAACTTCAGCAAATTCTTGCGGACTAATTCTTTTAACCACGTCAATTTCTTTTCCTGCATTTTTCCAAGCCTCGAAACCGCCATTGATAAAACCTAATACATTATCGAATCCTACGCGGCTTAGTCTGGTAATGACTTCTTCTTCTGTGCCAGCGTCACTTACCAACAAAATTGGTTGTTTAACATCCACAATCATAGCACCAACCCAAGGCGCAAAATCACCTTTCAAACCGATGTTAATAGAATTAGGAATAAAGCCTTTATGAAAGTCTGCCGCACCACGTGTATCCAAAATCAAAGCATCCGTATTTTCTGCAATGC
The DNA here is from genome assembly GCF_053891095.1 of Soonwooa purpurea. Lineage (NCBI taxonomy): Bacteria > Pseudomonadati > Bacteroidota > Flavobacteriia > Flavobacteriales > Weeksellaceae > Soonwooa > Soonwooa purpurea. The sequence continues at coordinate 58,973 of NZ_JBSSMA010000009.1, read as the reverse complement.
TTTCGAAATCTTCAACAGAAAGCGGATTATTTCCTTTTTTCATAACGTCATCAAAAGAATCGTAGCCAGCTTTATTCATCGCGACATTCATCCCAAAATATTTTGGCGGTGCAGAAAGTCCATCCAGAACTTCTTTTACAAAACTCTCTTTATTGGGCTGGTTAAGCGCATAATTTGTTTTCTTTTGATTGCCTAAAGTATCGACAGTTTCTTTCTGCATATTTTTTCCACAAGCCGAACCTGCACCATGCGCAGGATAAACTGTAATATCGTCTGACAAAGGAACGATCTTAGTCTGCAAACTGTCATACAGCATACCCGCTAACTCCTCTTGTGTCATATTTGCGGCTTTTTGTGCTAAATCTGGTCGGCCGACATCACCTAAAAATAGAGTGTCGCCAGAGAAAATTGCGGTTTCTTTTCCATCTTCGTCAATCAAAAGATAGGTTGTACTTTCCAAGGTGTGTCCTGGGGTATGTAAGGCTTTAATCTTAATTTTTCCAATTTCAAAAACCTGCTCGTCTTCAGCAATAATAGCTTCAAACTCTGGATTGGCTGTTGGTCCATAGACAATCGGCGCATTTGTTTTTTTACTTAAATCTAAATGTCCAGAAACAAAATCTGCATGAAAATGAGTTTCAAAAATATATTTAAGCGTAACACCATCTTTTTCCAATCTTGATAAATAAGGCGAAATCTCACGCAGAGGATCAATAATTGCGGCTTCATTTTCAGAGACGATATAATAAGCGCCCTGTGCTAAACATCCTGTGTATATTTGTTCTACTTTCATATTTTTTAAATCTAAATTTTTTTGTTTTCTATATCAGCAAAAATCATTCTTTTCATTTCAAAAATGTTAAAAATCAGGAATTGCTGCGATTGGGTTTATCTATTTGTTTTAATATTCATTTTTTTATAAAATCGATAGGATATTATACATCTGGTTTCCAAGACTAATTTGATCGCCCACTTTTTTATCTTCAACATTTTTAAAAGCTGGCGCATCGGTAGAAAAACTCATAAACGTTTTTCCAGAATAGTCAAATTTTGGCAGAGAAAGTCCAATAAACAATAGGGCATCGTTGAGATTTACAAGACTTCCTTTTTCAATTATTTCATGTTTCAAATCACGCTCTATAACCAAAAAACTCATTTCGTCTTGGGCTTTCTTCAAAAGCTGCTCAAAGCGAAGTTGCATATCTTTGGCTTGTACTTGTTGGGACAAATCGTCCGGATCAATCGTACTATCCTCTTCTATATCTGAAGCTAGGGCATATCTATCCACAGATTCTTTTAAATTATCAATCACTTTTTGTTGTTCTTTGATAATAGCATCCATTATTCTGGTTCTGTCCATATTGCTAGGATTTTGTACATTAACAAATTTACTAAAATTAAGTAAGATTCGATTAGACTTATATCAACTAAGCATTTTAAGATATCTTGCATTTTTACTAAGAAATTATTTACCTTTATCCTTTTATTTAAATTAAAAAAATGGTGGAGAAAGCAAAATTTATTGAAGAACTTAATTCCAGATACAGGCCAAAAGGCGAACATATTATTCTCGGAAAAGCGATGTTAGATGGTGAAGTAATCCCTGAGGTGAATGTCACTATCCCACTGAAAACCATCAACAGACATGGTCTAATAGCTGGTGCAACAGGAACAGGAAAAACCAAAACTCTTCAAGTTTTTGCTGAACAACTTTCGCACGCGGGCGTTCCGTCTTTGGTATTGGATATCAAAGGAGATTTTTCTGGAATTGCAGAACCAGGAACGCGCAATGTTATTATTGATGAACGTTACAACAAAACGCAATTACCTTACGAGCCTCAGGCTTTTCCAGTAGAATTGATGAGCATCTCTGGAGAAAAAGGTGTGAAGCTTCGCGCAACCGTTACAGAATTTGGGCCGCTATTATTAAGTAAAATTCTTGGATTAAACGATACACAGACGAGCATTATGTCTATCGTTTTTAAATATTGTGATGATAAAGGTTTGCCATTGATCGACCTTGACGATCTTAAAAAAGTTCTCCAATATGTGACCGATAACAAACAAGGAAAAGCAGAACTTGCTTCCAATTACGGTTCTATTGCATCCGCTTCTTTAGGTGCCATTTTGCGATCAATTGTTGCATTAGAACAACAAGGCGCAACGGCTTTTTTTGGAGAACCGAGTTTTGACGTTCAGGACTTGTTACATACGCGCGACGGAAAAGGCGTTGTTAATATTTTGCGCGTTGCAAACATCCAGAATCAACCGCAATTATTTTCAACATTTATGCTGTCTTTATTTGCTGAAATCTACATGACTTTACCAGAAGAAGGCGATAGTGGGAAACCAAAATTAGTCTTGTTCATCGATGAAGCGCATTTGATTTTCAGTGAAGCCTCCAAAACGCTTTTATCACAAATCGAAACCATGGTGAAATTAATTCGATCAAAAGGTGTCGGAATTTATTTCATTACTCAAATTCCAGGAGATGTTCCGGAAAATGTATTGTCACAATTGGGTTTAAAAATCCAACACGCATTGCGTGGTTTCACGGCTAAAGACAAAAAAGAAATTTCTAAAGCCGTAGAAAATTATCCTACGACTGAATATTATAATGCCGCGAATCTTATTCAGAATCTAGGAATTGGGGAAGCTTTTATAACAGCTTTGGACGAAAAAGGTATTCCTACACCTTTGGTACAAACTTATTTGGTTTCTCCAGAATCGAGAATGGATGTTCTAAATGATGCTGAAGTTACAGAACTTACCAACAAATCAGCTTTGGTGGCGAAATACGAACAAACGATAAACAAAGAGTCGGCCTTCGAAATTCTTAATCAAAGGATGAATCAAGCTGTAGAAGCGGCGTCACAAGCTCAAAAAACCAAACCCATCAAAGAAGAACCAGGCATGTTCGAAACTGTTATGAAATCCAGTGCTGGTCGTACTTTTACCAATACCATCATGCGCGAAGGTGCCAGAGCTATTCTGGGAATGTTGGGACTTGGTGGACGTAGAAGATAATAAAATTTGATCCGTTTGAAAAAGCGAAGAACATTAATAATGTAGATGTATTCCATAGTAGACATAGAAAGCAATGGCGGACCGTACCGCAAAGAAAATATAATAGAAATCGCAATATACCGTTACGATGGCCACGAAGTTGTCGATCAATTCATCTCTTTGGTAAATCCAGAATCTGACATCACCTCTTTTGTACAAAAACTGACTGGCATTTCTCCAAATATGGTGAAAACTGCTCCTAAATTCCATGAAATCGCTAAACGAATCATCGAAATTACCCAAAATTCAACTTTGGTGGGACATAATATAGAGTTCGATTATCGGATGTTGCACCAATCTTTTAAAAGACTTGGATACAATTTCAAAATCAATACTTTAGACACAATTCCTTTAGCCAAAAAACTAATTCCTGAAGAAAAAAGCTACTCATTAAGTAAACTTTGCAAGTCGATTGGCATTCCTCTTTCGGAAGCCCATCGTGCAAGTGGTGATGCGAGAGCGACTTTGGACCTACTTAAATTACTGATTACCAAAGACAAAGACCACGAAATAATCCAGTCGCAATTCGAAGAAAGCAAAGCCATCAATTATGTCAACAAAATCAAGGAGTTAACCGAAGATCTTCCGGCTGACAAAGGCATTATTTATTTCCAAAATAAAGACGGCAAAATCATTTTCCATGATTTGGTAGATAATATTTACAAAGCTGCCAAAAAAGTCTTTAATTCCAATGCAAAAAAATACAAAGCCATACAGCAAAACGTTGAGCAAATTAATTACGAACTAACTGGTAACGAAGTTATTGCACAGCTTATCATGAAAACCAAAAACTTAAGCAAAGTTCAGAAATTAAGTTTTGGTTTATTTTATCAAAATGGAAAATATAATGTTGAGAAATTCACCAAAGAATCTGAACCTCAACCTATTTTAAAATTCAAAAGCTATACACAAGGCCTTAAAGCATTAAGTTTTCTTAAACATCAGGAAGATCTTCAGGATTTAGTTAATTTAACACAGAAAATTAATCTTAAAACGCGTCACGAAATCTGGACTTCCAGCGGCAGACAATTGGGCGAAAAGGTTTTCATTGTTTTTGAAAAGGGAAAACTAAAAGGTTTCGGTTTTTATGAACTCTATCATCAGATTAAAACATTGGACAAAATCAAAAAACTGATGATTCCCGTTTCTTCTGTTTCGCCTTATCTTAAAAACGAGTTACAATTATCCCTTTTGCGTGGCGATTTTGAAATCCAAGTTTTGCCAGAAAAATAATTTCAGATTTAGATTATAGAATTTCAGAGCTTTTCGGTGTTTTTATCCAAAAAAATACCGAAATTCGCGTGTTTATTTATTTCAACTACAATATAGTTTAATCCAATGACCAATCAAGATTTATTAAAAATTGCTGATGAGTTTGGTACACCAGTATATGTGTACGATGTAGAATCGATAAAAATGCAGTACGAAAAGTTGACTGGTTCTTTCTCGAAGAACACGCGATTTTTCTACGCTGCAAAGGCTTTAACCAACATTAATATCTTGAAATACGTTGAGAAACTTGGCGCCAATCTCGACTGTGTTTCTATCAACGAGGTCAAACTGGGATTAAAAGCTGGATTTTCGTCAGACCGAATTCTCTTCACACCCAATTGTGTGGATATCACAGAAATTGAAGAAGCCATGGGCCTTAACGTGCATATCAATATCGACAACATCTCGATGCTAGAGCAGTTCGGGAACAAGCACGGCGACAGCTACCCTATTTTTGTAAGAATTAATCCGCATATTTTTGCAGGCGGAAATTATAAAATTTCTACAGGACATATCGATAGCAAATTTGGTATTTCAATCCACCAAATGCGTCATATCGAGCGTATCGTGAAATCTACAAAAATCAATGTAGAAGGACTACACATGCATACAGGAAGCGAGATTAAAGATCCTGATGTTTTCCTACAAGGCCTTGAAATTATGTTTGAACTGGCAGAACATTTCCCAAATCTAAAATACTTGGACATGGGAAGCGGTTTCAAAGTACCTTTCCAAGATAGCGATCTAGAAACCGATGTGAAGTCTTTAGGAAAAAAGGTTGACAAAGCTATGAAAGACTACACCAAAGATTCTGGCAAAGATTTCCAACTTTGGTTTGAGCCTGGGAAATATTTGGTAAGTCTTAGCGGCCATTTTTTAGTAAAATCAAATGTTATTAAACAAACGACCGCTACGGTATTTGTTGGGGTTAATTCTGGCTTCAATCATTTGATTCGTCCAATGTTCTACGATGCTTATCATAAGATTGAAAATTTATCGAATCCAAAAGGTCCAGAAAGAATCTACACAGTTGTTGGAAATATTTGCGAAACGGACACGTTTGCATGGGATAGAAAACTTCACGAAGTTCGAGAAGGCGATGTTTTGGTATTTAGAAATGCGGGCGCTTATGGTTTTGAAATGAGCTCTAACTTCAACTCCAGATTAAAACCTGCCGAAGTCATGTTTATCGATGGTAAAGCGACTTTAATCAGAAAACGTGAAGATTTTGAAGATTTATTAAAAAATCAAATTGAAGTTTTGTAAATTAGTATGATGAAACGATTAGCTTTAATTTTTAGTTTTATTTCTGCCTTTTCTTTTGCACAAACCGATGTTGAAGAACAAGGACAAGAGAGTTTTGTGTCGATAGATTCTTCAAAAAATTTGATGACGTACGACCTTCGCGGGATCTATCAATTGGCAGAGAAAAAATGTAGCAACACAGAAGGACATCAGTTCAACAGCGCTAAGATTAATTTGGGAGAAGAAAATTTCAAGCAAGACTTAAAAAAACGAATTAACCAATATCTTAATAATGATGCTTACGCCGCGAATGGACCTTTTTACATCGATTTTTTGATTGATAAAGATGGTAAAACGACTGACATAAAAGTTGGGCCAGCTATTGAAAATTCAAAGTATTTTTATGATGATCTAAAGTCCGCTGCTAAAAAAGTGAAAACCAATTGGACGCCCGCAAATTGCGATGGGCAAGCAATTCCTTCAACTGTTAGAGTTAAACTTCTTTTTGATTCTTTAGTTATTGACAATTCACAATAAAGAAAAACCTCGGATAATCCGAGGTTTATTTTTTTAGTTCTACTAGATAATGGTAATGATTGTCTTCAAAAAGATGTGTCATTTTCCAACCCAGTTTTTCACAAATATCTTGTAGTTTTTCTTCATCGATGTATAGCCATTGGAAGGTTTCCGTTTTAATGTCTTTATAAGAATAAGAACATTTTATTTCTCCGTAATAGCGCTCTGGCAGCAGATCGTCTTCGTACATATAAATAACATCGGAAGAATCAAAAATCAATTTTCCATTATCAGCCAACAAATTTTCTGCTTTTTTAAGAAAAATTTCCAACTGATCTAGTGTTCCACAAAGTCCAATTCCGTTCATTAATAATAGAATTGTATCAAATTTTTCAACAGTTTCAAACTCAAAAAAATCCTCACAAATAACATTATTTACTCCACGATGTTTCATAACATCACAAGCCGCTGGAGAAATTTCCAAAGCAGAAACCTCATGGCCACGCACTTGCAAAGCCAAAGCATGGGCACCGGCGCCGGCGCCAATATCCAAAACCTTTCCTTGACATTGGTCAAGCGCCAAAACTTCCAATTCGGGCATTTCTATTTCGTTACGGAAATAAGCAGAAATCGGCATTTCCACTTTCGGTCCAAATTCATCATGTACAAAAAGCTTAGACTTTGTTCGTCCTTCATAAAATTCTTTAATTGCTAAACCTGGTAAATCTGTCATTATTTTGAATTGAAGCGTAAAATTAATCATTAAGTCCAAAATATAATTCTAAAAGTCTATTTAAAATTTAGAAATGAAATAAATTTGTGTCGCAATTACATTCTTATGAAAACAATATTCATCACCGGAGCAACTTCTGGAATCGGAAAAGCAACAGCTATTGTGCTAGCAAAACAAAAACAAAGATTAATTCTTTGTGGAAGAAACGTCACAATTCTTGAAGATTTAAAAAATAAATTATCCGAAGAAACCGAAATTATTACATTGAACTTTGATGTAAGAAACTCGGAGGCGGTTTTTAAAGCAATTGACTCTTTACCAGAATCTTGGAAAAACATTGACGTCCTTATCAACAATGCAGGAAATGCTCATGGTTTGGATTCTATTTCTAATGGAAACATCGAGGATTGGGACGCTATGATGGATGGCAATGTTAAAGGCCTACTCTATGTTTCGCAACCGATTATTAAGTTGATGAAAGAAAAACAAAATGGACAAATCATCAATATAAGTTCTGTTGCTGCTAGACAAACTTACGCCAATGGTGTTGTCTATTGCGCTTCCAAAAAAGCGGTGGATGTCATCTCTGAAGGTATGAGAATTGAGTTAACAGAATTCGGAATTCGCGTTACCAACATTCAGCCTGGCGCTGTAGAAACGGACTTTTCCAAAGTGAGATTTAAAGGTGATGAAAAACGTGCCGCAACAGTCTATACTGGTTACGAGCCACTTACAGCAGAAGATATTGCAGATGCCATTGCCTATTGCATTAATGTGCCCGAAAGAGTTTCTATCGCAGAGATGACCATTTATCCAAAAGCCCAAGCAGAGCCAAGAACCATCTATAAAAAATAATGAAGTCGTTTTTAAAGCTTTTATTTCTATTATACTTTACCATTGGTTTTTCGCAAGACTATTCCAGAAAAGAAACAGAAATTTTGATGCAAGTTTCAAAACTGGATTCTTTAATGGAACATAATGACAATAAGATTTTAAACTTGTTGGCTGATGATGTTTCATTCGGACATTCCAATGCTTGGATTCAGAATTATGAGGATTTTCGCAAGGATTTTGAGTCGGGAAAAGTAAAATATCAATCTGTCAAACAAACCGAACTGAAAGAATTAAAATTCAGAAAAAAATTAGCCAACATCAGAAGAATTATTTCTGTAAAAGGTCTTTACAACAATCAGCTTTTTAGCATGCAACTTTCTGTCTTAGAAATTTGGATTCATAAAAAAGGCGTTTGGAAATTGTGGACCAGACAAAGTGTTGGTTTGAAATCGTAAATTTGTAACATGAAAATCTTACACATCGAAACCTCATCAAAAAACTGCTCGGTTGCCATCTCCGACAATGCCGAATTGCTATGTCTTTGCGAAGAAGTTTCAGAAAATTATAAACAATCTGAAAGCCTGCATACATTTGTAGAATGGGCATTGGAAGGAGCAGAAATAGAACTAAAAGATCTTGACGCGATTTCTCTTGGAAAAGGTCCCGGATCTTACACAGGACTAAGAATTGGCTCGGCTTCTGCCAAAGGTTTTTGTTTTGGATTAAAGCTGCCACTTATTTCAATTAATTCTTTAGATAGTATGATTGAAAAATTTGTGAATCAAGGATTTGACAAAATTATTCCATTAATTGACGCCAGAAGAATGGAAGTATATACCGCAACCTATGATGGTACAACAGGAAACATCATTTCTGAAACTGAAGCTAAAATTCTTGACGAACATTCTTTCCAAGATTTAAAATCAGAAAAAGTTTTGTTTGTTGGCGATGGCGCAACGAAAGCACAAGAAGTTCTACAACTTCCTAATGCAGAATACAAGGCGGATATTTTTCCTTCTGCTCAATATTTAATTAACAAAGCAAAAGCAAAATACGAGGCAAAAGATTTTGAAGATGTTGCCTATTTTGAACCATTTTATCTTAAAGATTTTCATGGTGTCAAGAGAGCTGATCGCATAAAAAAATCCTAAGTTTCCACTTAGGATTTTATTTTATTTTTTAGAAATTTTCATCAATTTTCCGCTATCGGTTATTGTATAAAGATTGCCATCTTTTCCATCCAAAATATCTCGAAAGCGTTCGCCTTTGTCATCCAAAAGCCGTTCTTCACCAACAACTTTATTGTCTTTGATGACGATTCTGTCAATATGTTCGCCACTAAGGCAAGCTAAAAACAAGTTATTTTTCCATTCATCAATTGTACCTGTATAAAAGGTTATGCCACTTGGAGAAATCACGGGATCCCAATAATAAACGGGCTGCTCCATACCTTCTTTCTGGGTGATGTGTTTTCCGATGTTGTTGCCGCTATATTCAATACCATAAGTGATGTCAGGCCAGCCGTAGTTTTTCCCTGGTTTTATTAAATTAATTTCGTCTCCACCGCGAGGTCCGAACTCCGAGTTCCAGAGTTCTCCAGTCGAAGAATCTATCGCCAAACCTTGTACGTTGCGATGTCCGTAGGAATATATTTCGGGCTTTACATCGGTTTTTCCAATAAAAGGATTATCGACAACAGCTTTTCCTTCTTTTGTAATTCGGACAATTTTCCCAAGATAGGTTGTAAGATCTTGCGCCAAAGGTCGCGTCACTTTATCAGACCGTTCGCCAGTGCTGACAAAAAGATGTCCCGAAGTATCAAACACGATTCTACTTCCGTAATGCAATTTACCATTATAAGATGGTGTTGCACGGAATATCACTTGTGGGTTTTCTATTTGGGTTTCGTCCAAAGACAGCCTTCCTTTCGCAACGGATGTTAGATTTCCATTTTCAAAAGGTTCTGAAAATGTCCAAAATAACATTCTATTATTTGCAAAATCTGGATCAACTGCAACATCTAGCAAACCGCCTTGTCCAGAAGCATCGACTTTTGGAAGTCCCATTATTTTTTTAACATATTGTCCATCTGCTGAAACCAAATGTAGAAAACCACTTTTTTCTGTGATTAAAAATCGACCATCATCCAACTGCGTAATTCCCCAAGGACGACCAAGTTTTTCATTAAGCGTTTCTACTTTGTAAGCGGTATTCGTCTTAACAGCAGCAATTCTTGTTTGTCCAGAAAATGCAGGTTTAAGATCTGTAGAATTGGGTTTTTCAGTTTCTACAGAATTATTTTGGTAGGTATTTTTATTCTGAGATTTTGACTCGCACGAGAATAATATTGCCAAAATACTAAAGATTGAAATTTTAATATTGGTTTTCATCTTTTACACTTTTTATTAAGTTTAAAATTAATGTTTTTAAACCAAATAAATAAACATTTGATAATCAATGAATTTATTAAAACACACAATTAAAAAGCATCGATAAAAAATATAAAATCTTTCGTAATTTTGAGGTATGAATTTTAAACTTCAATCAGATTATCAGCCAACCGGCGATCAACCAAAAGCTATCGAAAAACTTGTAAAAGGCATAGAGCAAGACGAGAAGTACCAAACACTTTTGGGCGTTACAGGTTCTGGAAAGACTTTTACAATTGCTAATGTGGTTAACCAAATCCAAAGACCTACCATTGTCTTGGCACATAACAAAACATTGGCAGCACAACTTTTTATGGAGTTTAAAGAATTTTTTCCTGATAATGCTGTAGAATATTTTGTGAGTTATTACGACTACTATCAACCCGAAGCATACATCGCTACAACAGGAACTTACATTGAAAAAGACCTCAGCATCAACGAAGAGGTTGAGAAATTGCGACTTTCGGCAACAGCATCCTTACTTTCTGGACGTCGCGACGTCTTGATTGTGGCTTCTGTATCGTGTATTTATGGTATTGGAAATCCATCAGAATTTCATAAATCTTTGATAACCATTGAAAAACATGAAAAATTATCAAGAACAAAATTGCTCCACTCGTTAGTTAGCGCATTATATTCCAGAGCATTGAATGATTTCCAACGCGGAACTTTCCGTGTTAAGGGTGATGTGGTTGATATTTTCCCCGCTTATGCCGATAATGCCGTCCGAATTCAATTTTTTGGAGATGAAATCGAGAAAATACAGAGTTTTGACCCTGTTAGCGGAAATGTACTTTCTAATTTTGACCAAATTAATATTTATCCTGCCAATCTTTTTGTAACCTCTCCAGAAACTATGCAAGGCGCAATTCGCGAGATTCAGGATGATATGGTTAAGCAAGTTGATTTTTTTAATCGGATAGAAAAACCACTTGAAGCCAAAAGAATTCAAGAACGGACAGAACTGGATTTAGAAATGATAAAAGAACTCGGCTATTGTTCGGGCATCGAAAATTATTCGCGTTATATGGATGGCCGTTTGCCAGGATCTCGACCTTTCTGCCTTTTGGATTATTTCCCTAAAGATTATTTGATGGTCATTGACGAAAGCCACGTTACTATTCCGCAAGTCCATGCGATGTATGGCGGCGATAGAAGTCGTAAAGAGTCTTTGGTAGAATACGGCTTCCGACTTCCCGCTGCAATGGACAATCGTCCATTAAAATTTCCAGAGTTTGAACAAATGCAAAATCAGGTTATCTATGTTTCGGCAACACCGGCAGATTATGAATTAGAAAAAACTGGTGGCGAATATATCGAGCAAATTATTCGTCCTACAGGACTTTTGGATCCGATTATTGAAGTGCGACCAAGCTTGAACCAAATTGATGATTTAATCGAAGAAATTCAAAAACGTGCTGAAATAGATGAACGAACTTTGGTAACAACTCTAACCAAAAAAATGGCGGAAGAGCTCACCAAATATTTCATAAAATTCGGAATTAGAACACGTTACATCCACTCTGATGTAGAAACACTTGAACGTATCCAAATTATGCAGGATCTTCGTCTTGGTTTATTTGATGTATTAATCGGTGTTAACCTTTTGAGAGAAGGTTTGGATTTACCAGAAGTGTCGTTGGTTGCGATTTTGGATGCCGATAAAGAAGGTATGTTGAGAAGTCGCCGATCGATGATACAAACTGTTGGCCGTGCTGCAAGAAATGTGAATGGTAAAGCGATTATGTATGCTGATAAAATGACCAAATCCATGCAGGCAACGATTGATGAAACCTATTATCGTCGTGAAAAGCAAATGCAATACAATGAAATAAATGGTATCGTACCAACTGCTCTTAACAAAAAAATAAGTGAGAATCTTGTGGGTAGAAGCAAGGATTTCCCTGATGAAAAATACACTCAGAAATCTATTCTCCAAGAAGTTGCTGAAGTTAAAGCCCATTACGCTTCTGGAGATATCCAGAAATTGATTGACCAAAAACAAAAAGAAATGGAAGATGCTGCGAAAAAATTAGACTTTATAGCTGCAGCAAGACTTCGTGACGAAATTGCCGCGTTGAAATCATAGCCTATATATTTTGGGTTTCGTTGGTGCTTCTGGCTTTTTATTCTCTCGAATAACAGAGAAAATATGATCGAGGCCATTTAGTTTAATTTCATAAACTGTAGCAAGCTGCGAGCCTAATTTGTTTTTGGGAAAACCTTTGCGGTTAAACCATTCCAAATACGAAATAGGAAGATCAATTATCCATTGATCCTTATGCTTTCCATAAGGCATTTTGGTATTGCAAAGTTCTTGAAGAATTTCTGGCGTCATTATATAATCAAATCTATTTTATCGTCAAGTTCGTCTTTATCGGGCATCAAAATATCTTTTGGAGTATCATCATCACCTGAGAATTCGTCGCGATAAACCTGAATTAGCAAAGCGGTAACGGACACAAGAATTGGTCCAAAAATAAGACCAAGGAACCCAAAGATATTCATCCCCGCAATAATCCCAAAAACGGTATTCAAAGGATGGATGTTTTCTAATTTTTTTAATAATGTAAAACGCAACAAGTTGTCTGTAAGTCCAACAATTACCAAACAATATACTGCAAGTCCTAATCCGGCTCCAGTTTGTCCTTCTGCAATCATAAAAATACTTACCGGTACATAGATGATTGCCGCTCCAACTATTGGAATCATACTTGTCACAAAGGTTAAAGCAAACAAAAGAATTGGACTTGGCGCACCAAAAATAAAATAACCAATAATAGCAACCACAGCCTGTCCCAATGCTACTACAGGAATTCCGACGGCATTAGCAATGACCATTTTTCGGATTTTTTCACCAAGCAGATTAATATTGGATTTTTTAAAAGGTGCTGCATTGGTTAGCAATTTTTCAAACTTCCGCGGTGCAATCAACATAAAATACAAAATAAAATACATTGAAAAAATCACCGTAAACGTATTGAAGGTTGTACTTAGCGCTGAAGTAGAAAATCGTCCAGCTGCGGATTTTAGCTTATCAAGATTCTCTTTGCTAAGAATATCAACTTGGAGTTGAGAAAAGATATAATCGTGAACTTTATCAATAAAAGCATTGAATTTTACCATATAAGCTTGTGCATTTCCCAACTTTTCGATGAGCAAATCCACAATCCAATAGACTGGTAAAATAAGAATGACTAAAGTTGCCACAATAATAACGCTTGCGGCTAAAGCTGGTTTCCAGCCTCTATCTTCTAAAAGATAAAGAAGGTATCTTCTGGAAATAATGTATAATGTTAAAGCGCCTAACAACGATGGGATAAACATCGCAAGATTATAACAAATGAGCCCTGTAAGAATTACTATCAGAAGTATAAGAGCAATTTGTTTGATAATGTTATCGTTGATTTGTTTTTCGGGATTAGGCACTTTAATATATTTTAAGAATTATAAACAATCTTTTTTGGAAGATCAGTAAATGCTATATACATCGAATAAGCAGCAGTTAAATAAAATGGCGCAGTTGCAATAATACCAATACCACAAAGGATTATTCCTGCAATACTGATAATTGCAGACAAAAATGCAACGCCTAAAAATGTGCCGTAATTTTCTTTAGCAATATTAAAAGATTTGCTCAAAGCTTCTGTAGCTGAGGCATTTTCAAAAATTAAAATCGGATAACCAATGAAAAACAATGGCAATATTAACAATCCCGGAAGAATGCATAAAGCAAAACCTATAGTTGTTATAATTCCTGTAATTACACTATAAAGTAGGATATTTACCAAATTGTTTTTGTAGCCATAAAACAAATCTCCAAAAGAAACAGCCTCCTTCACATTCACTTTGTGAGAAATATAGATAAGACTTAAAAATAATGGGGAAATTAAAAGTCCAAACAAAGACGAAAACGCATAATAAGTTGTAAGCCCTGGAATTGCAAAATAATTAATATTTCCGCCAGGATTAGCCATAATCTCCTCATACATCGATTGAGAGTTAAAACCAGAAAGCCCTTGTACCAAAAATGATGCAATCATATACAATATCATCGCTACAATCGCGTACAAAACCACACCTTTATAGGTTTCAAAAGCGTGGGAAATAATATCACCTGTATTCCTAGCAGGAACTTTTCCTTGTGAATCAAAATCGTTGAATGTCTCCATAATTTATTTTTTTGTTGATTCCAAATTACAATTTTTTTAGCTTCAAAATGTTAATTAATTAAAAACTTTAAGCTTTTGCTACAAAAACATGTCGAAAACAAGCATAAATGATCGCATTCCAAAAAGGAAAAGTCAACAAAAAGCCAAATCCAAACATTAGTAACCCAGAATAAGAAAATGCAATTGCCACCAATGTGCAAACAAATATCAAAATAAAATTACTCTTCAAAGCTGCAAAACCAAGGCTAATCGCTTTGAAACTACTTTGGTTAAGAAAAAACATAATCGGACTAACAAAGAAACTCACCAAAACCCAAACTAAAAGTAATGGCGCGAAAATCGAACTCAAATAATAAACAGAGCCCCAGAAAATACCGTAAGTAAAATATTTAAAAAAATTAATGCCTTGATATCCCACCAAAAGATCGCTTAATAAAGGGTCTTTGCCGCTTTCCTTCACCGAGAAAATATTCAGCATTCCAATATTAAGAGGAAAAACAATAGCTTTGATAACAATAAGAGCAAACATGAAATTGGAATATTCTTCCGTAACCGCCAACTCTTTCATCTTCGTCATAAAAACATCAGGATTGCTTTGTAACAAAGGCGCGAAAGCTTCTACTTTTTCGTTAATTCCAAAATAATTAAAGGCAAATGACGCCAATGCAAAAAGAATTGCAAAATAAAAAAGACTGAACGAGATCTGAAATTTCAGCGTACTACTCCACAAGTTAAAAGCGCGCGAAAGTACAAGATTAATATCAGAAGTATTGGGAGTTTTCTCCATATTGATTTATATTTGAACTGCAAAAATAAAGCTTCAAAGCCTAATAAAAGAATGTTACAAGAAATTGATTTTGATTCCGAGATGATTGATGCGCTTTCTCTTGCGAAAAAGCCTTTCGCTTTCTTCATCGATTTTTTGAAACAGAAAATGATTCTATTGCAAAATAATGAATTAAAAAAATCTAATATTCTAATTGATTTCCCAAACTTTCAATCTTCTGAAAACATTTCATTTAACGATAATCAATTTAAGTTAAACTTTAATTCTGAATCTTTAGAATCCTACAAAATTGGATTTGATATTGTACAACATAATCTTCGGAAAGGCAATTCTTATTTGGTGAATTATACCCGAAAAACACCCATTGAAATTAATTTTTCTTTAGAAGAAATTTTTGCATATTCTAAAGCAAAATACAAGGCTTGTCTTCCCAATCGTTTTGTATTTTTCTCGCCAGAAACCTTTATTGAGATTAAAAACAACAAAATCTCGACACATCCGATGAAAGGCACAATCGATGCTAACATAGCCAACGCAAAAAAGCTTCTCAAGCAAAACATCAAAGAAAAAGCAGAACATTACACTGTTGTCGATTTGTTGAGAAACGACCTCAGCATGGTTGCAAATGATGTTAAAGTGGACAAATTTCAACGCATTGATTATATCCAAACGCAACAAAAAAATCTTTTTGCGATGAGTTCTGAAATTTCGGGGATGCTGAAACCCGAATTTCATAATAAAATTGGAAGCATTCTTAATCTTTTGTTGCCAGCAGGATCGATTTTGGGGGCACCAAAAAAGAAAACTTTAGACATTATTTTGGAAGCAGAGCAATATGACCGCGGCTATTATTCTGGCGTTTCGGGATATTTTGATGGTGAAAATTTGGACTCTTGCGTTATGATTCGTTTTATTGAAAAGACGGGTGAAAATTATGTTTTTAAAAGTGGCGGCGGCATCACACATCAAAGCCAATTGCTCGACGAATACGAAGAAATGAAAAATAAAATTTATGCTCCAATTTATTGAAAGTATTAAAATTGAAAACCAAAAAATCCATTTGGTAGAACTTCATCAACAACGTGTTTTTGAAACATTTAAGCATTTTGAAAGAGAATGTCATCTTAATCTTTTAGAAATTTTTAAGACTTTGGAACACGATGAAGATGGTCTTTATAAACTAAGAATTATTTACGATTTGGACCACAATTTTGAAACCCAAATGATTCCTTATGCGATTTCAGAAGTTAAAGATTTTGAGTTGGTTAATAATAATCAATTAAAGTATCAGTTCAAATATTTAGACAGAAATAAATTTAATAATCTCAAACAAAATTCTACCGCTGACGAAATTATAATCATCCAAAATGGGAACATTACAGATACGAGTTTTAGTAATATAATTTTCCTAAAAAATAAAATATGGTATACGCCAGAAACTTGTCTGTTGCAAGGCGTACAACGTCAACATCTTTTGCAAACCAATCAAATTAAAACAATGCTAATCACACTTGACAACATCTCGGAATTCAGTCATTTTAAAATTATTAACGCCATGAATAATTTTGAAGAAAGTTTCATTTATCCCATTTCAAAAATTAAAAACCTCCCGACTAAAATTACCGATATCGATGATTTATAATCAAGCTTTTAGATTTTCAAAATAGGCTTTTAGCTTGTCTTCATTATGTTCGTCCTTAGTCATAACTTCCAAAATTTTTGGTTTTGGTCCAGATTTGAAGAAAGCCTCCATCACACGATCTAGACTCATCTCATCTTCAGCTTTTATATAATCGAAACCAAAATTCTTAGCCAACAACTCTGCCGTGCGATGATGTTGTGTAGCGATCAATTCATCAACCGCATTGGTATCACTAGGTCCAGGAATGATTCGGAAAATATTACCTTCTCCATTATTGAAAATCACAATTCTTGTGTATGGCGGGATGTAGGGATTCCAAAGTCCATTTATATCATAAAAAAAACTGATATCGCCCGTTATCAAAAGTGTTGGTTCGTCGTTCATAATGGCAAATCCCATTGCTGTAGATGTACAACCATCGATACCGCTGGTTCCTCTATTACAATAGGTTTTGTATTTATTAAAATCAAAAAGTTGAGCATAACGAATCGCCGAACTATTAGAAATATGAATGTTATATTCTGCGGGAATTGTTTGAGAAAGTATATTAAACAGGTAAAAATCCGAATAGCCTATTTTTGGCAAACTTTCTTGATGGCGCACATCTATTTTATCTCGCAAAACATCCCATAGATTAAAATAAGACGAAGGCTCTAGGCTAATATTATTCAAAAGTTTACCAAAAAAAACTTCTGGTTTAGTTTCTATTTTTCTATCTAAAGCAAAATAAGTGTCTGGTTGCCAATATTCGTCAATATGCCAATGGTGCTTTGGTTTTGCCTCGCGCAAGAAATTTTTCACTTTTTTGGAAACCACATTTTGTCCAACTGTGATTAACAGATCTGGCGCATAAGTTTTGAAATCTTCTTCTTTAAAATTAAAAATATAACGATCGATATGCGAAAAGAATTTTTCGTTCTCCAAGTTAGATGTTACTTCTGTAAGAATTACCGCGCTGTGATTCTTCACTAGTTGTGACAACTGCATTTGCAATTCTGGATTGGGATCTTGCATACCTACCAAAATCAAAATTCTTTTGGAAGTATTCCACTCGGCTGCCAAATTCGGTGAAAAGTCAAAATTCTTTGGCTGAATGCTTGACTCTATACTTGGCAAAACAGGAAGTTCGTTCACCAAATTATAAAGAGGCTCGCTCAAAGGAATGTTAATATGAACTGGTCCATTTTGTTCGATACACAGTTCTACCGCTTTTTTTACAGTATCTAAATTGTAATCATAAGAGTTTTCTTCTGTATCATCCATCAATTGAAAGTCACCATACGAATGTTGCTGGTAAAGATTATTTTGGCGAATGGTTTGTCCATCAAAAATATCAACATAATCCCTTGGGCGATCTGCTGTCAAAATTAAAAGCGGAACATTTTGATAAAAAGCTTCAACAATAGCTGGATAATAGTTGGTTGCTGCAGAACCACTTGTACAGGTTATAGCTACAGGTTTTTTCAAAGCTTTTGCCATGCCCATTCCTACAAATGCAGCAGAACGCTCATCCACAATACTATAACAATGCATAGCATCCATCTCCGAAAAATGAATTGCCAATGGTGCATTACGAGATCCTGGCGAGACTACAACTTTATCGATTCCGTATTGTTGTAAAACATGCGCTAAAATCTGTACACTTCGTATTGAGGAATATTGTTTCATACTTGTAACTTAATTATAAGTGCAAAACTAAGCAAAATCCATGGCATTTCTGGAACGAAAACTCATTTTAAAACGATGATTTTGGAGTAATTACTATTTGATTTTTTTAAAAGAATTTACTTTTTAATTTCAAAATCATATTAGTTTTAAAATATTATTTTATACTAAAAAACAACAGAACATCATTCACCAAAACCTATTAATTATGAAGCTTTTAACACAATATTATATTATTTTTTGTTAAAAAAACTATGCTATTCATAAAATCTTGGTCTTATTTTTGATGAGCATTTTAACAGAAGAAAACTTATGAAGAAATTGATGATAGCAGTTATGGGCTGCTTTATGATGACAACAGCCACTGCACAAGCTTGGAATGGTAAAGGCGATCAAAAAGTTCAGGCTGGTTTTAATTTTTACGGAAACGAAGGCCTTGGTCTTAAAGGCAGTTACGATTATGGTGTAACAGATGCTATTTCTGCTGGTGCAGGATTAGGACTTTACTTCGGAAAAGACGATCACGGATCGGACTTTTCTATTCATGGCCGTTTTAATTACCATTTGCAAGATTTATTAAGTCTTGATGATAATTTTGATATTTATCCTGGTGTAACGCTAGGTGTGTTAGGAGACACTTTTGATCTTGGTGCGCATGTTGGTGTACGCTATTTCTTTACGGATAAAATCGGTGGATTTGTGGAGCTTGGAAATCGTGGCGGATTAGGAGTCGTTATTAATTTATAAGAATAAAATACAAAATAGACACAAACAATTAAAATTTACAATAATGAAAAACTTAGTTAAATCAATCGCTTTATTAGGTGCAGTAGCACTAGGAAGCCAGTTCGCACAAGCACAATCGTATAAAGATGCATTAGGTATCGCTGTAGATCTAGGAGATGGCCCAACATTATTTGGTCCTCAGTACAAACACTCTTTCGATGGAAGAAATGCTGGTAATTTGCAAGTATTATTCGGAGACAACACCACCGTCTTGGGTGCAGATTATACTTATAACGAAAAATTCAACGGAGCTGGTGGCCTTGGTTGGTATGTTGGTGTAGGTCCACAACTTACTTTTTGGAAAGCTGGCGGTCATAGTGATACATCTTTCGCCATTAGACCACAATTAGGTTTAGAATACAAAATCCCATCTGCTCCATTAGCAATGAGCTTTGACTGGAAGCCTTGGTGGAACCTTTCTAATGACTCTAACTTCGAAGCTGGTCGCTTTACTTTAGGTTTCAAATATGTTTTAAAATAAGCAATTATTATAAAAATAAGTTAAAAAAGGTCTTATCTTGTGGATAAGGCCTTTTTCTTGTTAAGAATCTAAGCCAATTGCTTACCTTTGCGTAATTTAATTTTAAACAAAATAAATGGCACCAGAACAGTTATTTCAATTTATACTGAGTATTTCAATTCTTGTTATTCTACACGAATTAGGACATTTTATCCCAGCAAAACTTTTTAAAACTAAAGTTGAAAAATTTTATCTATTCTTTGACCCTTGGTTTTCTGTGGTTAAAAAGAAAATCGGTGATACCGAATATGGTATTGGTTGGCTTCCTTTAGGAGGTTACGTGAAAATTGCCGGAATGGTTGATGAGAGTATGGATACCGAACAACTTAAAAAACCTGCAGAACCTTGGGAGTTTCGAGCAAAACCAGCTTGGCAACGTCTTATCATCATGCTAGGTGGTGTTACGGTTAACTTCTTTTTAGCATGGTTAATCTATTCTTGTTTATCTTATTTTAAAGGTGAAAAATATTACGACAATTCCAAATTTGAAGCAGGAATAGCTGTCACTTCAGAAGGCGAAAAAATGGGCTTAAAAACAGGTGATAAAATTCTGAAAATAGACGGAAAACCTGCCGAGCGTATGCAAACGTCAATTATGAACATGTTATTCGCGAACGATGTTACAGTTTTGCGCGATGGTCAGGAAGTTACCTTCCCTGTTAACGAAGATGGCGTTGCCGAAGTTTTGAAAGCCAATGAAGCGAAATTATATTTCAGCAATCGTTTTCCTGCTGTTGTTGATAGCATTGTTCCTAATATGCCAGCAGCAAAGATGGGATTACTAAAAGGTGATAAAATTGTAGATATTAACAACCAAAAAACAGAATATTACGACCAGGTAACTTCAGCTTTAGCTCAAAATGCAGGCAAACCAATTAGCATGAAAGTTCTTAGAAACAACCAAATTCAAGATTTACAAATTAATGTTGGAAAAGATGGAAAATTAGGCTTTTCTTTTAGTCTGGAAGTTGCTCAAAAAGAATTAAATAAAACTGAAGTTGTTAAAAGCTATACCTTCTTACAAGCCATCCCTAGAGGTTTTGAACGTACTATTGATGTTTTGGTAATGCAGGTAAAGCAATTCAAAATTATCTTTAATAGCAAAACCGAAGGTTACAAAAAAGTATCTGGCCCAATCGGAATTATCAAACAAATGCCAACCACGATCAATTGGGAATTTTTCTGGAGTTTTACAGCAATGTTCTCTGTTTGGTTAGCATTCCTTAATCTAATCCCGATTCCTGGATTAGACGGTGGTCACGTGATGTTTACGCTTTGGGAAATGATTACAGGAAAACCTGTTCCACAAAAAGTTTTGGAAAACGCCCAAATGATTGGTGTCATCTTCTTACTAGGATTAATGGTCTTAATCTTTGGAAATGACATTGTTAAATGGATTACTGGACGATTCTAGATAAAAAAAACAGAAAAAAGTTCTTGAAAAATTTGGTGCAAATATAAATTCGTTTTATATTTGCACCACTTTAAACAAAGGACATTCCTCCTTAGCTCAGTTGGTTAGAGCATCTGACTGTTAATCAGAGGGTCGCTGGTTCGAGCCCAGCAGGAGGAGCTTTCAAAAGTAAAACACCTACAGATAAATGTAGGTGTTTTTTTTATCACTTCTTTAATATAGTTTTGATGTTATTCTTTGTAATTTTATTTTTTAAAAACATAAGATATGGATACTTTAAAACAATTAAAATCAGAGCTTAAAAGCGAATACGAAACGACCAGACGTTTCTTCGAGCGATTTCCAGAAAACAAAAACGATTATTCTCCTCACGACAAAAGCATGAAAATGATGCCTCTTGCGGCACATATTTCAGAAGTTTTCGGTTGGCCAAAATATATTCTTGATACATCCGAACTTGATTTCGGTAAAAATGAATATAATCCACCCAAAGCAACTAATAAAGAAGACCTGCTTAACATGTTGGACAATTCTTACAAGTCAGGTTTAGAAAGTCTAGAAGCAGCAACAGAGGAGCAGCTAGAACCCAACTGGGCGATAAAAATGAATGGCAAAACGCTGATGGAATGGAGTAAGTATGGCGCCATTCGACATGCTCTTAATCAGGCTACACACCATCGCGCGCAACTTGGCGTATATTATCGCTTAAATGACATTCCGCTTCCTGAAAGCTATGGTCCCTCAGCAGATACAGAATTTAAATGATAGAAACAAAAACGAGGCTGTCTCAAAAGGTAAACCAATACTCTGAGAATCTTCTAAATGACAAAAGTTGTCAGACAGGAGTCCGAGAGATGGGGTACTTTTGAGACAGCCTCTTTTGTTTATTTAGTAGATTGTTCTAATGCGTCTAACGTTTCCTTGAGATAAAAGTCTTTCTGTAGGTTTTTAATCCAGTTTTCGGATTTTTTAGCAAAAGCTTCATCTTTTTTCTCTCTTGCTACTTCGTCAGCATGCAAGGAAATTTTGAGACCATTATTGTATTTATCTAAGGCTTTGAATTTTTCAATCTGGGCTTTTCTTTCTTTCATCAAAGCCAGGTATTTTGTTTCGTTCAACGTTATTTTTTCTTCTTTAGATAATTTTTCTCTCCATTTTGCTGATTCTATCAAAAGCTGATAATTGGCATTATTTTTAATTTTAGAATCAATAGATTGTTGAAGTGCTGCGGTATTGATGTCTTTAACTTTGTTAAACTTAGCGGGCGCTATTTTATCCCATGGCAAAGCAAATTGATCATATCGCTCCCCTATCTCTGCATAGGTAAATAGATCTTGCATTTTAACATCGGATTCTACACCTTTTCGTTGTGTTGACTCGCCCGTTACACGATAATATTTTTGAATGGTTAATTTAAGGTCTCCAAAATCATCATTAGAATTTAAAAATCTATTGAGCGACACAAAAGTTTGCACAGTTCCTTTACCAAAAGATTGTGGAGAACCTATAACCGCTGCTCTACCATAATCTTGCATGGCGCCTGTCAAAATCTCTGATGCCGAAGCAGAAAGTTCGTTTTGCATCACCACAAGCGGTCCTGTCCATACTGGTGCGCTGGTTTTGTTATTAAGAACATTAATTTTTCCATTGCCATCTTTAACCTGAACAACTGGACCTGCGTTAATAAACAATCCCATAATATCCACAACTTCTGTTAACGAACCGCCACCATTATTCCTAAGATCAAGAACGATACCTTCAACTTTTTGTGCTTTTAATTTTAGCAATTCCGCTTTTAAATCATCGGAAGCATTTCTACCTTTACTATCTTCAAAATCTGCATAAAATCCAGGCAAATAAACGTAGCCTAATTTTTTAGCATTTGGAGAATTAATGATAGAGCTTCTGGCATAAGTATCTTCTATCGCAACTTCTTCACGAATTAATGTAACATCTTTCACCGTTCCATCTGTTTTTTCTACAGTAAGTGTAACAGGTGTTCCTTTTTCACCGCGAATAAGTCTTACGGCTTCTTCTGTCAACATTCCAACAACATTCACAGGATCTTCTTTAGGTTTTGAACGAACTTTTAGTATTTTATCACCTTTGGTAAGTTGTTTAGATTTCCACGCTGGCGCACCAATCGTTAAATCGCCTAAATACAGATAACCTTTTTTCTCTTGAATTAAAGCGCCGATACCAATAATCTTACCTGTAAAATTGGTGTCAAAATCTTCTTTATCTTTTGGTGAAAAATAGTTCGTATGCGGATCAAAAACTTCCGTATAAGCATTCATATAAACTGTGAACCAGTCGTTTTGTTTTCTCTTTTTGTAACGACGGAACATATCGGTAATCAAATCTTTAACCTCGCTTTGTGCTTTGATACGTTTTTGTTCGCTTGATAAAATGTCAAGTTTTATGGTATCTTTCAATTTGTTAGCGATAACAGAATCCTTTTTTTTCTTTTGAGTTTCTTCTTTATTGTTAAGAGACTCCATTTCGCGAAGGATATAGTATTTTACATAACGTTTCCATTCTGCTTTTTGCTCGGCACTATTTATGGCATTTTTCTTCAACTTTGGTTCAAGAATCATGCTGTCATCTTCGTTAAGATCAATAGGCTTGCTCAAAATTTCTTGTGTCATTTTATCGACATCATCTAATCTCTTATAAAGGCGATCCGTTGTGGTTTTATAAAACGTAAGATCACCATTGTTAAGATAATCATCAAGTTTTGTTTTGTGCTTTGCAAACTCATCCATATCAGACTGAAGAAAAATTCTTTTGTCAGGATCAGCAGACTCGAAAAACTTGTTATAAACTTCCGCAGAATAAGCGTCGTTAATCGGTTTTGGTGAATAATGTAAATATGAAAGTGTATTTTTGACGCTTACCATTATGGTTTGCATCTTTTCATCATCATTCTGTGGTGCGTTGAAACAAAACATCAGCGTCATAAGTGGCGCAAACATTAATATTCTGTTCCATTTAAAATTTTTAAACATATAAAGTACTTAAATGATAAATATTGGTAAAAAGTTTTTAAGTTTTGTTACAGATGCTAAGAAAATAATTTCAAAATTCTAAGCGAAACTGACATCAAATTTAATACCTTATTTCTATTCTGCTACTATATTTTAACTAATTTTGTGTAATTCTTAAAAGTAATTTTCAATTGAAAGGTACTTTGCTAAACATTTTTGACTATTATTATGAAAAAACCTTTGATTTTGGTAACTAATGACGACGGCATTACGGCGCCTGGCATTAGAAATTTGGTGGAATTTATGAACGAAATAGGCGAGGTAGTCGTAGTTGCACCTAACTCGCCACAAAGTGGAAAAGGTCACGCCATAACTATTAATTCTACTTTAACATACGAAGAAATTAATCTTGAAGGCCCACAGAAAGATTTTTCACTTAGCGGAACACCTGTTGACTGTGTCAAATTTGCACTGGACAAAGTTTTAACAAGAAAACCCGACATCGTTGTTTCGGGTATTAATCATGGGGCTAATTCTTCCATAAATGTCATCTATTCGGGGACGATGTCTGCCGCAGTAGAAGCCGGTGTAGAAGGACTTCAAGCTATTGGATTTTCCTTATTGGACTTTTCGTGGGACGCCGATTTTGGACAAGCCAAAGAATATATTCAAAAAATTGTTTTGAAAACTTTAGAAAAACCAATGCCCAAAGGCGTTGTTCTGAATGTCAATATTCCAAAACTTTCGAAAGATGAGATAAAAGGTGTTAAAGTTTGCAAACAAGCCCATGCAAAGTGGGAAGAAAGTTTCGATGAACGCATCAATCCGCATGGTAAAAAATATTATTGGTTGTCGGGATATTTTAACAACATGGACCAATCTGAAGATGCTGACGAAACGGCTCTAGCAGACGGATACATCTCTATTGTCCCTGTTAAATTTGATCTTACCGATTATGAATATATGAAAGAACTCGATGCTATCATGAAATTCTAAAACAAATAAGGACTCAATTTGAGTCCTTATTTTATTTATCCAAAGCTACTTTTAAAGCTTTTGCTGCTTTTTTAACTTCCGTAGTCCAATCGTCAACCGCATTTCCGTCGGCGCCGTCAGAAATATATTTTAAACACAGAAAATCTATTTGTTCTAGCTGACAGACTTTCGCCAAAGCAAAAGCTTCCATATCAATAACATTGTATTCATGGTTGTTGTGCTCCATCTCAAATTGATCGCCACTTCCACAAATCCCGATAGGCAAATATTCTAACTCAATTCCATGATTAAGAATAATTGAAGAGTTCTCAAAAGGCGTTTCAAATTTTTGAAATCCTAAAGCCATCACCTCCATATCTCGTTGGATAAATTGGTTACAACAAACCACTTCTCCTCTATTAAAAGTCGTACTTCCCGCCGTTCCTAAATTGATGACAACATCTGGCTGATGCTCGTGTAAAGCTTTCATTAAATAATAGGTTGCATTTACTTTTCCCACACCAATAAAGACTTTATTTTCACCTTTAAATTCAACGTCTGCTTCACTTTCTAATGCAAAGACAAAAAGTGGATTTTTATATGTTTTCTGATTAATTTCTAACATTATTTCTTACTAAAAGGACAAAAATACAGACAAAAACTAGCTTATCCGAATTTCTTGAAATTAAATTTATTAAAATAAAACCCTTGTATCTTTTCTTAATTCTTCCAAATGTTTCTGTTTATCATCTCTGTAAAAAAGATTCATCGTTTCGAAAGGGATGAGCTTTAAATCTTTATTCACGATATGTACACAAGATTTTTTCACTGCTCGAACATCGAAATCATGAGCATCCATAAAATTCATAATGATGATTCTGAAAAGATTGTCGTAACCCAAATCTGGCGCGACAACTTCTGGAAGGCAACACAACAATTGGTTAACTTTTGGCTGAACTTTATCCACAGAAATTCCCGTACTAAAAATATCGATGAGCTGCATTTTCAAACCCTCATCTTGTTCATAAACAATGGTGTTTTTGGATTCATTGTTCAGTAAATCAGCAGGATTGATGTATCGGGTTAAAGGAATAATTTCATTGTCTAATTTTAAAAAATATCCCATCGCCAAAGCATCTGGATTACACGGAACAGGAATAATATCATCTGAATTTAACAAAGGAAACTGGTTGAGAATTTCTTGACGAACCTCGGTTAAAGTAATTTTTTCGTGCGGAGAATCTTCACGGTTTCTTCCTGCAATTTCCACGGGTTGAAAAGTAATTCCACGAACGCATTTTTGTTTCAAAGCAAAATCTATGATTTTACCAATTTCGTCAATATTTTTCCCTTGTTGAAGAACCACCACCAAAGTTGTTGAAAGATTGAGCGCATTTAATTTTTCAAGCGCTTTCATGCGAACATCCGTCAAATCTTTTCCTCTAAAATCGTCTAAAACTTCAGGTTTAAAAGAGTCAAACTGAAGATAAACTTCAAATTCGGGAGCATAAGTTGCCAATTTTTCTGCAAAACCAGGATCATTTGCAATCCTAATTCCGTTGGTGTTCAACATTAAATGTTTAATTGGTTTCGACTTAGCAATATCCATAATTTTAAAAAACTCTGGATGTATGGTAGGTTCGCCGCCGCTAATTTGCACCACATCGGGTTCACCTTCATTTTTTACAATGATATCAAACATGGCTTCTATTTCCTCCAAACTTCTGTGACTTCCGTAATGTGGCGAAGACATGGCATAACAAGTTGGACAGGTGAGATTACAACGATCTGTAACTTCTACAATCGACAAACAGCTGTGTTGCTCGTGATCTACACACAATCCGCAATCGTAAGGGCAGCCGTAAAGAACATCTGTCCCAAAATGAATTGGCATTTCCGAAGCTTTGTTGTAGTTTCTGATATTTTTGTAATAGTCAACATCTGTGGCAATTTTTGTTTTGAAAAATCCATGATCTGGACAACGTTTGGTCATGAAAACATTCTCATCTTCGATAATAATTTTCGCGCCAACACGCTTCAAACATTCTGGACAAAGACTTAGTGTATAATCGTAATAGGTATAATTTCTTATTGGCATTTTATTTTTTTAAAATTACATACAAATCATTCCTGTAATAAGTCCGCAAATAAGCAAACAGACAAGAACAACCTGCCAAAATTGGGATTTAGAAAGCTTTTTCGTGCCTTTAAATTCATACATTAATTTATAAATTCCAGCAACGATTAAGGATAATAAGAAAGCACCAATGCCAATTATTGCAAAAATCATAACAACAACACCTCCAAGATTGCCTACTTCTAATAATATTAAGGAATTTTTCATATTATTTTACAATTGTGTTTTTGAGATTGACGTTTAGAGAATTTTTAATCTTATAAATGTAATAAATTATGACAAACAGACTTACAATTTGTATGGTTCCAAGATTAAAAATTAAATCAACTTTAGGTTTAATAAAATCTAATAAAAACCTAAATGTAAAGTAACTCAACATAAATATTTGAAACACAAATCCCGATGGAAACGCATTTTTATCTTTTATTTTCTTTAAAATAAACCAAAGGAAAATTAAGAAGACAATTTCATACAAAGCTACGGGATGTCTTTTGTAATCATCACCGAGATACATTCCAAAAATTGAATTGGTGGGAAGTCCATAAGTTTCTTCATAAACTCCCGTTAAGAAACAACCAATTCTCCCGATAATCATCGCAAGAATAAGCGGAAAAACAATTAAATCTCCCGTGCTTTCTTTATGTTTTACCATTTTTTTAGCAAGTTCTACTCCTATAAGTCCAAACGCTAATCCACCAACAATGGTATTACTGGACCAAAACTCTTTCAAATTAAACTGTTGATTAAAAAGAGTAAATGGATCTTCAAGATTTCCGATAAGTTTAGAACCCAATAAAGCACCGCCAGTTGCACCAATAATAACGGCTAAAGAAACTGTAAGCGACATTTTTTCTGTAGAACGTCGCTTTAGAAAATAATAGTAACGCATCGCAAGAAAAATCCCAAAACTTTCCATGATGGGATGCAACAATACATCATAACCGAAAAAATGAAGCGTTATGGGGAAATCAATCATTAAATGAAGATATAAAAAAAGCAGCCCGAAAGCTGCAATATTTTAAATTTAATTTTGAATCTAAGTTAACATTCCTCCATCAACATTGATGACTTGTCCTGTGATATAGCCTGACATATCGCTTCCTAGAAACACACAAGCATTGGCAACATCTTGTGGCTGTCCACCGCGCTTCAACGGAATGGCTTCTCTCCAGCCTTTTACTGTATTTTCATCCAAAACGGCAGTCATTTCAGTTTCAATAAAACCTGGCGCAATAACATTACAACGAATGTTGCGCGAACCAAGTTCTAAAGCTATTGATTTAGAAAAACCAATAACCCCAGCCTTAGAAGCCGCATAGTTAGCTTGTCCGGCATTTCCTTTAACCCCAACAACCGATGACATATTAATAATTGACCCCGATTTTGCTTTCATCATCGGCTTAATCACCGCTTTTGTAAGATTAAATACAGAATCTAAATTCACTTTGATAATGGTATCCCAATCGTCTTTTGACATTCTCAACATCAAATTATCTTTTGTAATGCCTGCATTATTTATCAAGATATCAATTTTTCCAAATTCAGCCATAACATCATCCA
The DNA here is from genome assembly GCF_053891095.1 of Soonwooa purpurea. Lineage (NCBI taxonomy): Bacteria > Pseudomonadati > Bacteroidota > Flavobacteriia > Flavobacteriales > Weeksellaceae > Soonwooa > Soonwooa purpurea. The sequence goes on along the minus strand of NZ_JBSSMA010000009.1, from coordinate 30,233 downwards.
CCAACTTTTGAGCAGCATCAAAATCTGAAGCATCCGACTGATAAGATTTTACTTTTGTCAACTTTGAAAGTTCTTCTTCCAAAGCTTTGGCTTTATCAACTGATCCTGCATAAGTAAAGGCTACTTGTGCGCCTTGCGCTGCAAAAATTTCAGCAATGCCTTTTCCTATTCCTCGTGTTGCTCCAGTGATTAGCGCCACTTTTCCTTCTAATAATTTCATATATTATTTTATCTTTTTCTTAAATCAAATGTAACGAATAATATTTTGTGTTAATAGCCTTGTTAGGGTTTTGAGCTCTAACAAGGCTCCTACATCATATTACATTATTAACTATTAAAACGATTTCTCCTTTTAAAGTTTTACTTTTAGAAAACTCAATTAACTCATTGATTGTCCCACGTTTAGTTTCTTCAAATTTTTTAGAAATTTCTCGGCTAAGACTTACTTTAGTATGTTCACCGAAAAACTCTTTAATTTGTTCTAGTGTGGTATTTATCTTATGCGGACTTTCGTAAAGAATAATGGTTTTCTTTTCTTCTGCCAATTGTTTAAGTTTTGTTTGACGTCCTTTTTTCTGAGGTAAAAATCCTGCAAAATAGAAATCATGATTGGGTAATCCAGACACCACCAAAGCGGGGACAAAAGCCGTTGCACCTGGTAAACAAATCATTTCGATGTAGTGATCTGCGCCTGCTTTGGCTAAAAGATAACCAGGATCCGAAATTCCTGGAGTTCCTGCATCGGTTATAATTGCAATATTTTGACCGTTTTTTAAATCAGAAATAACTTTTTCTGTAGCTTGATGTTCGTTATGCAAATGATAAGATCTCAAAGGTTTCGAAATTTCATAATGTTTTAATAAAATTCCTGAAGTTCTGGTATCTTCACATAAAATATAATCTACTTCTTTCAGAACCTTTATTGCTCTGAAGGTCATATCCTCAAGATTTCCGACTGGCGTAGGAACAAAATATAAAATACCACTCATTATAAAAATCGATTTTCTACCAAAGTCCAGAGACGCTGTGCGTAACTATCAACTTTTTCCCAACCTCGGTTGTAATATAAGTCACTCAAAAATTCTTTAGCATCATCAACATTATCAAATTCGTTAAGGCGAGTAACTACCTGATTGAGTTCTACTTGACTGTTTTTGAACAAATGTTGCGAGAAGGCTATTTTATCATTCAGGTCAAGACGAAATTCTGGTTTTGGTTTTGGTGCCTCCATGTAATCTGTCGGCATATTGCTTTTACTAAGGCTGCCTGTAATCTTAGTTTCCAAAGTTGGCGAATCAGTAGAAATAATTTTTTCCAAGGGATCGTCATCAAATAATGTTTTACCAATTCCTTTGATGTTTGCCAATTTTATTTTTTTAGCATTCGCATTTGCTTCGTCACTTTCGAAAATCGAATCATGAAGTTTTTCTTCAATTCTGGCTGCAATTTCTTCTTGAGGCTCTGCAACTTCAGTATTTTCTTCTAAGTCTTGGCTTGGTTCTTCTTCAACAATTTCAGATTCATCTTTATTTTCTGCCTTAATTTCTTCAACATTATCAACATCCGATTCTTCTTCTGACACAAAAATTTCGGAAATCAAACTCGGCTCTTCAACTTTTTGTTCTTCAGCTGAATTATCTAGCGCAAAAGAAAACTGACTTTCATTATTTAAAAACGAAGCCGATTCTTCAATTTGCGAATCAATATGTTCTTCGTGATGCTCAGTATCATCATCTTTTAACATTTCGTTGTCGTACAAATCTAGTTGGTCATTTTCAAGCTCATCTTCATCAACAAGCTTTTCCTCCACTTCTTCAAGCAATTCTTCCTGATGCGCTTCTGCTAAAATTTGATTATCATTAAGGTCCAGATCTCCGTCATCTATAACTTCTTCCAATTCTGGCTCTTCTAACATTTCGTCTTCAAAAACAGTTTCAGTTTCTGGACTTAAAACAATTGGCACGGCGGTATTAGATTTTGAAACAAGATTATTAAGTCCAAATGCTTCACTTAGTTTTAAGAAAGTTGCCTTTTCTGACAATTCTTTTATTAATTTTTCTTTTTGAAGAAGCTCATCGATGGATGAAATTTCAGTCAATTCCTCAATAATATTTTGAATATCAAGAAACAACTCGTCTTGGATTTCTTGTAGTCCGTTCATAACAATCTTATTATCTTTTTCGTAATTTTGAACTTCATTTTACAGCGAAATTTTTACAAGACAAAAGCTTAAAAAAAAGCTTAAATGTTGTGAAATTTTTTCACCTTTATGAATTGCTAAATTAAAGAATGTTTTTAGAAAATACAATAAATCATTCTAAACAGAGTGGTTGGATGGAAGTTATCTGTGGATCGATGTTTTCTGGTAAAACAGAAGAGCTGATTCGCCGATTAAGACGCGCCGAAATGGCAGGACAAACGGTTGAAATTTTTAAACCAAAAGTGGACACACGCTATTCGGATGATGATGTTGTGTCGCACAATCAAAACAAAATCAGAAGTACAGCGGTAGATTCTTCTAACGAGATTCTGTTGTTGGGCTCGCATTGCGATGTTGTTGGCATAGATGAGGCACAGTTTTTCGATGATGGTGTTGTCGAAGTTGCCAATCAATTAGCCAATTCTGGCACAAGAGTTGTCGTTGCTGGACTCGATATGGATTTTCTCGGAAGGCCTTTTGGACCAATGCCCAATCTTATGGCAACTGCAGAATATGTTACAAAAGTGCATGCCATTTGTAAAAGAACGGGAAATCTTGCCAACTACTCGATGCGGACTTCACATGGAAAAGATATTGTTGAACTTGGAGAAACCGATAGCTACGAAGCAGTTAGCAGACGGGTTTTTATCGACGAAGTTCTGTCAAAAAATAATCCAGAATCATAATGATTCTACAACAAAATGAAATATACAACTCAAGAAATTGCTTTTATTACCAATGCTGGACTAATTGGTAACCCAAAACGCGTTGTCAAAAATATTGCTTTTGACAGCCGTAGTATTTATTCTTCAAAAAACACTGCTTTTATTGCAATCAATTCTTCAAAAAATTCTGGTGAAAAATACATAGAATCCGCGATTGAAAAAGGAATTGAAATTATTATTGCTGAGAAAAAAAGTAGTGACAATCCTAACATTACATGGATTATTGTTGAAAACAGTTTGCAATTTTTGAGGCAATTAGCCAAATATCATTTTGAAAATTCAATTATAAAAAGCATCGGCATTACAGGAAGCAATGGCAAAACAATTCTTAAAGAATGGCTCTATCAAAGTCTTTGGAGCGAATTTTCAACAGTAAAAAGCCCGAAAAGTTTCAATTCTCAAATAGGACTCCCCCTTTCTCTACTACAGATTAATCCAAAAAATGAATTGGGAATTTTTGAAGTTGGCATTTCTAAACCTACTGAAATGACTCAACAAGAAGAAATTTTCCATCCAAACATAGGTGTATTAACTTATATCGGCTCTGCTCATTCGGCTAACTTTGAAAATGAAGCACAACTTATTGACGAAAAAATAAAACTTTTCAAACATTCTAAAGTTATTATCTTTAATGGAGATAAAGAACTGATTGTTAATAAAATAAACAAATCCTATTCAAGTAAAAAATTAATAAGTTTTGGATTAAATCCTACCAATAATATTTTCATTAAAAATAATTTTAACAATAGAAAAGAACCTATTATTGTTCAAGTTTTTAATGAAGAAATTAGTTTCCAAGCACATAACAGAGACCGCGCAACATTGTCAAATGCCCTAGCATTGATTGCTGTATTGAAAAAATTAGGATTTTCTAATGCAAAAATCGTTGAGAAAATAAATGCTTTACAAGCAGTAGAAATGCGTCTAGAAAGTGTCGAAGGAGTTCGTAATAACTTGATTATCAATGATTCTTATAACTTAGATTTAGATTCACTTAAAATAGCATTTCAATTCATTAAAGAATATAACAAGCCAAAAAAATCTTTGGTATTAACCGATTTTGTAGAGTCTGATATTGATGATAATTTTTACAAAGAAGTTATTGATCTGGTAAATGAACAAAATTTTGAACGGGTTTATCTCATTGGAAATGAAATAATTAAATTCTCCAATGAAATTAAAACTAAAATTTATACATTTACTTCAACCCATGATTTCATAGAAAGCAGATCTTTTGATGAATTTGAAAATCAACTCATTCTTCTGAAAGGTGCCCGAAAATTTGAAATCGAACGTATTAAAGATATTTTAGAACTAAGAAAACATGAAACTCGGCTTGAAGTAAATCTCAATGCTTTGTTACATAACATCAACATTCACAAGTCTTTACTAAAACCAGAAACCAAAATAATGGCAATGGTTAAAGCTAATGCGTATGGCTTAGGAGGTTTTGAAATCTCTGAGTTTTTGCAACACCATCACATTGATTATCTAGGCGTTGCTGTTGCTGACGAAGGTGCAGATTTACGAAAAAAAGGAATCACCACTCCCATTATTGTGATGAATCCAGAGCAACATAGTTACAGAACTGTTATTGAGTATAATCTTGAGCCTGAAATCTACAGCTTTCGTGTGTTAGAATTATTTTGCAACGAGTTAAAACGTCTTGGTATTACTGAAAAATATCCTATCCATATTAAGCTAGAAACTGGTATGCATCGTTTAGGTTTCAAAGAGAATGAACTTGGGGAACTTTCCAAAATAGTCTATGAAAACAATATCAAGGTACAAAGTATTTTCAGTCATTTGGCTACCGCAGATATGCCGGAAGAAAAAGAATACGTAAGATTTCAATTAGAAAATTTTAAAAGAGCATCAAATAATTTAATAGATTTGCTTGGATATCAACCAATAAGACATATCCTTAATTCTTCTGGAATTCTTAATTACACTGAGGATCAATATGACATGGTGAGAATCGGAATTGGAATGATGGGAATCGCTTATAATGAAAATATTCAAAAAAGTATGCAGACGACTGTTAGTTTTAAAACTGTAATTTCACAAATTTCGGATATAAATATCGGAAAAACAGTTGGTTATGCACGACGTTTTAAAGCAGAAAAGGAATCCAGAATCGCCACAATTCCTGTTGGATATGCCGATGGAATTCCTCGATTAATTGGGAATGGAGTAGGAAAAGTTAGTGTCCACAATCAATTAGTTCCTATTGTAGGAACTGTTTGTATGGATATGTTAATGATTGATGTTACAGATATTTCCGCGAAAGAAGGTGATGATGTCATAATTTTTTCTGAAAAACCAAGTTTGATTGATTTTTCAAATTACTGTAAAACAATACCTTACGAAGTATTATCATCTATTTCGCCCCGTGTAAAAAGAGTTTATATAAAAGACTAAATGTGAAGAATTTTTGGATTTTAATTGGTTTAACACTCTTTAATTTGTTTAATGCACAAGTTAAAGAGCCTCTTGTTATTCCTCAAAATCCGAAAATTGGTCTATCCTTAAGTGGCGGCGGTGCTAAAGGATTTTCGCATGTGGGCGTGTTAAAAATTATTGATTCTTTAGGAATTAAAATTGATTATATTTCCGGAACAAGTATGGGAGCTATTATTGGTGGCTTATACGCTTCTGGTTATACTGGGAAAGACATCGAAAAAATTGTGATGGATACAGATTTTTATTCATTAATCACAGATCCTACTTCCAGAAAAGATGCTACATTTTTTAGTAAATCCGTTGATAAATATCTTTTAAATATCCCATTACATGACGGAAAAGCCAGTTTCCCTTCTTCTATATCCACAGGTCAGCGCAATGTCTATATGTTGAAAGAATTGCTAAAAAATGTGTCCACAGTAACAGATTTTTCAAAGCTTCCAATTCCCTTTTTATGCGTAGCTACCAATCTGGAAAGCGGAAATATGAAGGTATTAGAAAATGGTGATTTGGTACAATCTATCATGGCAAGTTCCGCATTTCCTTCGCTTTTAGAACCTGTAAAAATTGGTGATAGTCTTTATGTAGATGGAGCAATGACAGTAAATTATCCATCAAAACCGCTTAAAGACAGAGGAATTGACATCGTAATAGGTGTTGATCTCAACCAAGGTCTTGCCAAACGTGATGACCTCAAAAGTATAATTTCGATTTTAAATCAAATCATCGATTTTGGGATTCAAAGGGATACAAAACGACAATATAAATATACCGACATCAACATAAAGCCAGATTTAACGGGTATGACGGCTACAAGCTATGATAACAAACGAAACATTCTCGATAGCGGGTATGTTGCGGCAAAGCGATACGAAACGGTTCTAGATAGGCTTCCTAAGCGCGAATTTGATCGTCTTAGAATTCCAATTAACCCTATCTACAGCAATGTTTATAAAATAGACAGTCTTATCATTGAAAAAAATTATATCTACGGAAAAAATTATATTTTAGGAAAAATGGGACTTCGCACCCCATCGATGCAGACCTATGGCAGCATCAACAAAATGATTGATAAACTGTATTCAACCAATAATTACCGTTTTATAAATTATGATATTATCCAAAATGAAGACAGTAATTATCTAAAAATAGAAGTTACTGAAGATAATACAAGACATTTTATAAAATTTGGACTGCATTATGATGAGATATTTAAGACAGGTTTATTAATTAATTATTCTGCAAAACGGCTATTGTTCAGGAATACGGACTTATCGATGGATTTTGTTGTGGGCGACAATCCTAGATACTATTTTAATTATTTTATAGACAATGGCTACATTCCTGGCTTTGGATTATATGCATCAGGAATAAGTTTTGAATTGTTAAATGCTAATAAATCAGTTTATGAAGATTGGAAATGGTTCAGAAACGAAGCCTATATTCAATCGGTATGGAAAGATAAATACGCCATGGGAACCGGTATTAGCTTTGATTATTTTGATAAAAAAGATGCAGCTGGTGCAAATTATAATTCCGACAGATATCTTAATTTGTATGCCTTTGTAAAAAGCGACACACAAAACGATCGAGATTTTCCAACGCGGGGATTTTATCTAAATAGTGAAGTCAAAGTTTTGGACGTATTTTCTTCAGAATTAGAGAAAAAACCCGTCCAAGTCAAAGCAGATATAAGAATGAATTTTCCTATTTCTAAAAAACTCACCTACAGGCTTTCTTTGTATGGTGGCTTCAGTTTTGGAGAAATTATTCCACATTTTTATCAGTTCCGTCTTGGCGGAATTTTCGAACAAAATTTAGGAAATATAAAATCTATGCCTGGTTTTCAGTTTGCCCAAATTGGTGAGAATAATTTATTATCAGCTTCCAACGATTTACAATTTAGATTTAACAAAAACTATTTTATTATTGGAAACTTTAGTTTTGCCAACACATTTGATAATTTTGATTTAGAAAATACCGTTAAAATTAATTACAGTTCGGTTGGCATCACTGTGGGATACAAATCTCCTTTTGGTCAAATTAAACTTAATTTCAGCCAATCTATTAACAAACAAAAAGGAATGTTCAGTGTAATATTGGGACACTGGTTTTAAAATTATGATACAATTTTTCTTTGAAGAAGTAGAAAATACAATAGATACAAGCTATTCTGCATGGCTTGAAGAACTTGTATTAAAAGAAAACAAAAAACTTGGCGATATCAATTACATATTGTGTGATGATGATTATTTATTAAAAATTAATCAGGACTTTCTACAACACGATTATTACACAGACATTATTACATTTGATAAAGTAAGAGGCAAAACAATAAACGCTGACATTTTTGTATCTTTGCAGCGTGTAACAGATAATGCAGAACTTATGAAAAAATCCAAGGATGAAGAACTTAGACGCGTATTAGCGCATGGCCTACTCCACTTGGTTGGTTTCAAAGACAAATCAGAAGACGAACAAAAAACAATGCGTTCTAAAGAAGATTTTTATCTAGCATTATATAACGAAAAGTATCAATAATTTAAAAATGTTTCACGTGAAACATTTTGTTTTTTTTTATAAACTGAATAAAAAATGATTTCAGAAATATATGACGTTATCGTCGTAGGTGCAGGTCACGCAGGTTGCGAAGCAGCCGCGGCCGCAGCTAATATGGGTTCAAAAACTCTTTTGTGCACCATGAATATGCAAACCATTGGACAAATGAGTTGTAACCCTGCAATGGGAGGAATTGCAAAAGGACAAATCGTGAGGGAAATTGACGCCATGGGTGGTTATTCTGGTATAATTTCTGATAAATCCGCTATCCAATTCAAAATGCTTAACCTTTCAAAAGGTCCAGCAATGTGGTCTCCGAGAACCCAAAATGATAGAATGTTATTCGCTCAAGAATGGCGTATAGCTTTAGAAAATACACCAAACTTAGATTTCTTTCAAGACATGGTTAAAAGCTTAATTATCAAAGATAATAAAGCTGTTGGAGTTGTAACCTCTCTTGGAATAGAAATTCATGGAAAAGCCGTTGTACTAACCAACGGAACCTTCTTAAATGGTTTAATTCATGTTGGCGAAAAACAATTAGGTGGTGGGAGAATGGGAGAACCCAGAGCTTTTGGCATAACAGAACAACTCGTTTCTTTAGGTTTTGAAGCTGGAAGAATGAAAACAGGAACCCCACCACGTGTTGATGGAAGAAGTCTTGACTATTCTAAAATGGAAGAACAAGCTGGTGACGAAAATCCAAAAAAATTCTCTTATCTGGATACGCCAAAACTTACAGAACAACGCAGTTGCTACATCGTATATACCAACGAAGAAGTTCATAACGTTTTACGTTCTGGATTCGATAGAAGTCCGATGTTTAACGGAACCATACAAAGTCTAGGACCTAGATATTGTCCAAGTATTGAAGATAAAATTAATCGTTTTGCAGAACGTACAAGACATCAACTTTTTGTTGAACCAGAAGGCTGGAATACCGTAGAAATCTATGTTAATGGATTCAGTTCTTCACTTCCAGAAGATGTACAAATTAAAGCAATGAAACTTATTCCTGGTTTTGAAAATGTAAAAGTTTTCCGTCCGGGTTATGCAATCGAATACGATTACTTCCCCCCTACCCAACTTTATCACACTTTAGAAACAAAGCTTATCCAAAACCTATATTTCGCAGGTCAAATCAACGGAACAACAGGTTACGAGGAAGCCGCAGGACAAGGTTTAATTGCTGGTATTAATGCATCACTTAAAGTACAAGATAAGCCAGAATTCACCTTAAGTAGAGATGAAGCTTACATAGGAGTTCTTATCGACGATCTTATCACAAAAGGAACCGAAGAACCTTATAGAATGTTTACTTCTAGGGCAGAATACAGACTTCTACTTCGTCAGGATAATGCCGATATTCGTTTAACAGAAAAATCTTATCATATTGGCTTAGCAAAAGAAGAGCGTTTAAGAAAAGTTAATGATAAAATCGCTAAAAGTCAAGAACTTGAGAGCTTTTTGAGAGAAACTTCTTTAAAACCCGGCATTATAAATCCTATTTTAGAAAGCATCAATTCTAGTCCGGTTGATCAAGCATACAGAGCAGCACAAATCTTGACGAGACCTAATATGTCTTTAGAAAAATTAGAAGAAATCCCAGCCATAAAAGAGTTCTTAAGCCAATATAATGATGAAGTAAGAGAGCAGGCAGAAATTAATATCAAATACAAAGGTTATATCGAAAAGGAAAAAGAAAATGTATCTAAACTTAACAGATTAGAAAATATCAAAATACCTGAAGATTTTGATTTTAGTAAAATTTCAAGTTTATCTACCGAAGCCAAACAAAAACTAGGAAAAATAAAACCTAAAACTATTGCACAAGCAGGAAGAATTAGTGGTGTTTCGCCTGCTGATATCAATGTTTTATTAGTTTATCTGGGAAGATAATTTGTGGATAACTTGTTAAATGTTTCACGTGAAACATTTATAAAAGCTAAAAATTAGACTTATTTATTAAATTGTGGAATTGTGGATAACTACAATTCCATTTTTTTAAGGCATTAAAATTAATATCATCAAATGAAAATAAAAGATCATTTTCTAAGCCAAGAAATTTTTGAATTAGAAGAAACTAAAACCAAAGGGGTTTGGAAAACCTACCCTATTCCGGCGAATCTTTCAAAATATTATGAAAGCAAAGACTATATTTCGCACCATCAAGATTCTGGAAGTGCTAAAGAGAAATTATATAAATTTCTGCAAGGATTTAATCTTTCTTACAAGAAAAATATCATAAAAACTTATGCAAATAATAATTCGAAAATAAAAATATTGGATTATGGTTGCGGCGCAGGAGAATTTTTAAAATATATCGAAAATGATTTTGAAACTTTTGGATTTGAGCCCAATCAAGATGCAAGAAATGCTGCTAAATCTAAAACTTCAAAAACGAAGATAATTTCAAATCTTGATGAAATAGAAGATGAATCTTTTGATGCAATAACACTTTGGCATGTTTTCGAGCACGTGGAAAATCAAGAAGAAATGCTTTCTTTATTTTATCAAAAATTGAAAGCGAAAGGTAAATTAATAATTGCTGTTCCCAATCCTACTTCTTACGATGCTAAATATTATAAAGAATATTGGGCCGCTTATGATGTACCGAGACACATTTATCATTTCTCAAAAAATGGAATGGAAAATTTAATTTCTGAAAATAAAAAATGGGATCTTCTAAAAATAAAACCCCTCCTACTCGATTCGTTTTATATTTCAATGTTGAGCGAAAAATATAAAAATTCTAAGCTTTTTTGGCTCAAAGCAACAATTCGTGGAGCAATTTCTAACATAAAGGCATCTTTTTCGGGCGAATTTTCAAGTTTGATATATATTATTGGAAAAAATTAGAAAATTGATTTTTAAGCTATTTATAAAAGCCAATTTTCGGACAAATTGTTACTTTTTTGTGGAAAACCTATTATTTTTAAAATTTAGAATAAAAAAATAAAATTAAACTAAGTCCTTGAGAATCGAATAAAAATTTTATCAAGTCCATTCGTAAAATCTAAGACATAAAAAAACCGACAACATTTTGTCGGTTTTTATTTTTGAAAATTAAATATTTAATTATTGATTGCTGCTACACCAGGAAGTTCTAGACCTTCCAGACTTTCTAACATCGCACCTCCGCCAGTCGATACATAACTTACTTTGTTAGCATAACCGAATTGTTTAACAAAAGCAACACTATCGCCACCGCCAACTAATGAGAAAGCACCAAGTTTTGTAGCTTCTTCAATACTATCACCTAAAGCTATAGTTCCAGCAGCAAATTTTGACATTTCAAAAACACCAATTGGTCCATTCCAAAGAATTGTACGTGAATTCAAAATAACATCGTTAATTTTGGAGCGAGATTCTGGTCCTGCGTCCAGCCCCATCCATCCTTCTGGAATGTCATGGACATTTACAATTTCTGTATTGGCATCGTTATTAAAAGCATCAGCAATCACAACATCACTAGGGAGATATACGTCAACTTTATTTTGTTTTGCTTTTTCCAAAATTTCTAAAGCCAGTTGTAGCTTATCATCTTCTACAAGAGAGTTTCCGATATTTCCACCTAAAGCTTTAATGAAAGTAAATGCCATTCCGCCTCCAATGATAAGATTGTCAATTGCTGGTAAAATATTTTCTATTATTGTAATTTTTGTTGAAACTTTTGATCCTCCAAGAATTGCTGTTATTGGTTTTTGTCCAGATTTAAGAACTTTATCAATTGCTTCTAATTCTTTCGCCATTAACAAACCGAAAAATTTAGTTGAGTGAAAAAATTTAGCTATTACTGCCGTAGAAGCATGTGCTCTATGTGCTGTGCCAAAGGCATCATTAACATAAGCATCTGCCAATTTTGATAATTGTTCTGCAAATGCCTCGTCTCCTTTTTCTTCTTCGCTATGGAATCTTAGATTTTCTAATAACAAAATTTCTCCTGGTTGTAAAGCTTTTGCAGCTGCTTCTGCTTTTTCGCCAATAGATTCATCTACAAACTTTACCTCTTTACCTAGCACTTTAGAAACTTCTGATACAATAGGTTTCAAAGAATATTTCTCGTTAACTTCTCCTTTTGGGCGACCTAGGTGTGTCATCAAAATAACAGAACCGCCATCCGCTAATATTTTGTCTACAGTTGGCTTAACTGCTACAATTCTTGTATTGTCTGTTACATTAAGATGGTCATCTTGCGGAACATTAAAATCTACACGTACCAAGGCTTTTTTGCCATTGAAATCGAAATCTCTAATTGTTTTCATTCGTATTTATTAAATTATTTCTTTTTGGTTTGATATTTGAAAGACTAGTTTCAACGATTACAAATTTAAGATTTCTCTGATTCAAAAAAAGAACTTTCGGCATAAAAGATTCCACATCGTTACAACATTTACTATTCTATATTTTTAATTTTATAAAAAAGAAATATTGTTACTGTATATTGTAGTTGTGAGTTTTGTGGAAAAATAAAATTGATTTTTTTGATAACATTTAATTTAAACTCAATTCATATTCTGTTAACAAATATTAATATTGATTTTCAATTAATTATATCACTTATCCACAATTGTCAATAAATCTTAATTTTATTAAAATCTGAAATCTTTTATGGGGAAAATGCAAGGATGAGCCTGCAAAAAGTTTTTTTAAAATGAAGATTGTTTTTTGAACTTAATTGTGCAATACAAATAAAACTTGAAAGTATAAAGCACATTTTGAAACGAGTTTTCCACAAGACTTTTCCGCTTTATCCACAGGTTTTGTCTAGAGATATTAACAAAATATTAATTTCTAATCTTTAATTCTTCTATTCTTTATTAAATACAATTATCCGTAACTAGAATAATCTTAAATTTGTACAAATCTAATCTTAAAAAAGTACATCATGAAAAAAATAGCTATCGCAGCCGATCACGCGGGTTTTGAATATAAAGAGTTGATAAAAAATTACCTTGCCGATCGATACGAAATAAAAGATTTCGGTACATTTTCTGCTGACAGTGTAGATTATCCAGATTTTGTACATCCAGCGGCTTCTTCTGTAGAAAGTGGAGAAACCGAATTCGGAATTCTTATTTGTGGTAGCGGTCAAGGCGTACAGATTACAGCAAACAAACATCAGCAAATCCGTTGTGCGCTATGTTGGATGCCAGAATTAGCCTCGCTATCAAGACAACACAATAATGCCAATATGCTAGCCTTACCAGCTAGATTTATTGCTAAGGAACTTGCTTTCGATATTGTTGACAAATTTCTCACAACAGATTTCGAAGGAGGACGACACCAGAACAGAGTTAGCAAAATAGCTTGCTCTTAATAGAAAAACCTTAGTATTTACCATTAATATTAAGGTTTATTAATTTTTAAACCTATGAAAAAAAGAAATACAAGTCTTAAAAACGATCAGAAACTTCTCGAATTGGGAAGAATTATTCTTCGTTTTATGAATGAAAATACCAACAAAATTTATAATTATAAACAGATTGCAAATGGTATTGATTATAAAAATCCAAGACAACGCGAATTAGTCATTCAGGCTTTACATCGCTTATTGGCAAGTGAAAAAATAAAAGAAGTAGAAAAAGGGAAATATATTATCAACCTCAAGATTGATGGTACTTTAACAGGTATTATAGACTTTAACCAATCCGGAAATGCTTACGTCAAAGTTGATGGTTTGGAAGATGATATTTTTATTCATCAAAAAAATGTAAAAGACGCTTTGCAAGGTGATAAAGTTCTCATTGTAACCTATCATTTTAAAGGAAAAAAATTAGAAGGTTCTGTTATCAATGTTTTAGAAAGAGCCAAAGATACTTTTGTAGGAACTTTCCAGGATATTCCTCATAAGGATTTTGGATTCGTAGTCTTTGATAAAAAGAATATGAATACCGATATGTTTATTCCAAAAAATAAAGCTAATGAAGCTAAAGACGGTGATAAAGTCATCGTTAAAATGATTAAATGGGATGCCGGAAGCAAAAATCCTGAAGGCGAAATTATTCAGGTTTTAGGAAAACCAGGAGAACACGAAACCGAAATTCATGCGATATTGGCTGAATATGGTTTGCCTTACAATTTTCCGCCAGAAGTTGAAAAAGAAGCCGATGAGATTGACACCAGTATACGCCCAGAAGAAGTTGCAAAACGTTGGGATATGCGCGATATCTGCACATTTACGATTGATCCGAAAGATGCAAAAGATTTTGATGATGCATTATCGATTCAAAGATTAGAAAATGGAAATTGGCAAATTGGCGTTCATATTGCCGACGTATCACATTATGTACGCCCCGGAACTTTGTTGGATGACGAAGCTTACGATCGTGCAACTTCCGTCTATTTGGTAGATCGTGTTGTACCAATGTTACCCGAAGTTTTGAGCAACGGTGTTTGTTCTCTTCGCCCGAATGAAGATAAATATACCTTTTCCGCCGTTTTCGAAATTGATGATCAGGCGAAAGTTAAAAAACAATGGTTTGGTCGTACCGTGACGCATTCCGATAGACGATTCACTTATGAAGAAGCGCAAGAGCGTATCGAAACTAAAGAAGGCGATTATCAAGTAGAAATTAATAAACTTGATGAATTAGCAAAAATTCTTCGTGATGAAAGAATTGATAACGGAGCAATTACTTTTGACAGAAGTGAAGTAAGATTTAACCTTGATTCTGAAGGCAATCCAATAGGTGTTTATTTTAAAATTAGCAAAGATTCTAATCATTTGATAGAAGAATTTATGCTACTAGCCAATAGAAAAGTGTCCGAATTTGTTTCTTTAAATAAAAGAAATGAAGCTTCTCATAATACCTTTATTTATCGTGTTCACGAAGATCCAGATCCAACAAAACTAAATGCGCTACGCGATTTTGTTGGTAGTTTTGGGTACAAAATGAATTTAGCAAATGCGAAAACCACTACCCAATCTATGAACAAACTTCTGCAAGAAGTTAAAGGTAAAGCGGAAGAAAATATGATAGAAACCTTAGCCATGCGAAGCATGAGCAAAGCTAAATACACCACAGAAAGTCTTGGACATTATGGTTTAGGCTTCGAGTATTATTCGCATTTTACATCGCCTATTAGACGTTATCCAGATGTTATTGCACACAGGTTATTGCAACATTATCTAGATGGAGGAAAATCTGTTGATGTCCATGAAGTCGAAGAAAAAGCGAAACATTGTAGCGCGATGGAGCGTCTTGCAGCTGATGCCGAAAGAGATTCTATCAAGTATATGCAGGTCAAATTTATGGAGAAACATGTTGGAGAATATTTCAATGGTGTTATTTCCGGGGTTTCGGATTTTGGATTCTGGGTAGAAATTCCAGAAAATGGTGCCGAAGGTATGATAAAACTTCGCGATCTAATCGACGATTCCTATAGTTTTGACGCAAAAAATTATGCTATAGTGGGTCGAAGAACTGGCAACACTTACCAGTTGGGTGACCAAGTTAAGATAAAAGTCATGAAAGCTAATTTGTTAGCTAAACAGTTGGATTTCAAGATTATCAACTAGATCTAAAATAAAGAATTTTTAGTAAAGCTTATTTTAGCCTAAGGTTTATTAAAAATTCTTTTTCTTTGCAAGATACTATAAGCTATGTTAGAACTTATTTTATATGCAATTTTACTAGGATTAATGCTAAGTTTGGTCTTCATCGGGCCTATCTTTTTTCTATTAATAGAAACGAGTTTTTCGCGAGGACCTAGACATGCATTGGCATTAGATTTTGGAGTTATTACAGCAGATTTACTCTGTATTGTTGCGGCTTATTATGCCAGCGCAGACTTGGTAGAACTTATTGATAAACATCCCTCCTTTTATCGAGTCTCCGCACTTTTGATATTTATTTATGGATGTATTATGGTTGTTTCTAGAACCAAAATGCACATCAGAGGTGAAGAGAAACTCATAGGTCGTAACTATTTAAAAACCTTTGCTAATGGGTTTTTATTAAATTTACTAAATGTTGGTGTCATTCTGTTTTGGTTGGTAACTGTAGTTTCGGTTCGTAATCAATATCCTGATACAGACCGTTTTATCCTGTATATTAGCATTGTAATTTTAACTTATTTGGGAATAGATTTGGCTAAAATTTTTCTCGCAAAACAGTTCCATGATAGGTTAACAGAAAAAGTAGCAAATGCCATCCGAAAAGGTGTTGGCGTTATTTTAGTAATTTTCAGTTTCTTTATATTCTTACAAAGTTTTAAAAAATTTAATCAATTTGATAAAAAATTGGAAGAAGCCGAAAAAACGGAAGCCAAATACAAAAGCAAATAATGAAATCAATTATTTTTCCTAAAAGTTTAAAAAAAGGAGATAAAATTGCCATAATCTCACCTGCAGGTTCTGTAGAAAAAGAACAATTGCAATCGACTTTGGATCTTATAATTTCCAAAGGCTATCAACCAGTTTTAGGGAAAAACACACTTAAAAAGCACCAAGATGGATACACTTATGCCGGTACCGAAAAACAACGTATCGACGATCTTAATGGGGCTTTCAACGATCCTGATATCAAAGCCATCTGGGCAACCCGCGGCGGTTATGGATGTCAACATCTTGTAGAACATCTTCAACTTAATCGTTTCAAAAAAAATCCGAAATGGTACATAGGTTATTCTGATAATACGGTGATACAAAGCTTTTTAATGAAAAAAGGATTTGTAAGCATCCATGGACAAACTTTGAAAACCTCTTCTTTTGGCGTAACCAAAGAAAGCTATGATTTGATATTTGATGTCTTAAAAGGAAAATCGCTTAATTATACTTTAGAAGCTAATAAATTCAATAAAAAAGGAAAAACTAAAGGTCAATTAATTGGCGGAAATTTGGCGTTGATTTATGCACTTTTAGGGACTAAATATTCTTTCGATTTTAAAGATAAAATTTTGTTTATCGAAGACATTGGAGAAAATTTTTATGCGCTCGACCGTATGTTAATGAGCCTCGAATTGGCTGGCGTATTTAAAAAAATAAATGGACTTATCGTGGGAGGAATGACAAATATGGGCAACGAAACCGATAACAAAGCTTATGAAAAAGCTTTTGACCCTTTTGCTTTACATTTGATAGAACATCGTCTGAAAGCTTATAATTTCCCAGTTTTATATGAATTTCCGAATGGTCATATTCGTGATAATCGACCTTTAATCATCGGTGCTGAAGTGTCCTTAAAAGTTGGAAAATCTTCTGAGGTTAATTTTAAATTCTAAAAAAATGGCCGAACATAATGATTTTGGAAAACAGGCTGAAGATGCTGCTTGTAAGTTTTTAGAATCCTATCATTATGAAATTCTGGAACGCAATTTTCGTTTTCTAAAAGCGGAGATTGACATTATTGCGAAACACAAAAATACTTTGATAATAGTTGAGGTAAAGGCCAGAGCCGACAATCATTTCATTAATCCCGAAGATGCGGTTAACAAAAAGAAAATGAAACTTCTTATAATGGCTGCCGACGAATATTCTCAAAGTATAAAGCAAGATTTAGAAGTAAGATTTGATATTATTTCTGTTTTAAAAACAAAAGAAAATAAACTCCAAATACAACATATTCCAGATGCTTTCCAAAGTCACGAAGTATGATTGTTTTACATAGAAATATGATAAACAAATAGATTTAGTGTCTATTATCTATTTGTCTATCATCTCAAAATCTCGTTTACTTTATCTCAACACAACCTACTCTACCACCAGCATTTCCGGTTGGTTGCGTGTGGAAGTCGTCTTTATCAGCATGGATAATTATGGATTTCCCAATAATATTTTTGCTATCGTCGCTACAACCAATACACCATTTATCCGTTTTGAATACCAATTGCGCCGTTCCGTTAGCATCAGCTTTTAAGTTGCCGATATCACCCATGTGGAAATGTCCGGATTCCCATTTACCATGGTCATTTCCTGCAGGATTCCAGTGTCCGCCAGCAGAACTTCCATCGGTTGCTGAGCAATCACCTTTCTCATGAATGTGTATGGCATGTTCTCCAGGCTTCAATTTGTATGCATTTACAGTCATTGTAACCTCTTTTCCAGATTGTGAAAAATCTATATATCCTTGCGTAAAAGTTCCACTTTTTGAGTGAATTGTGTAATGTTTTTTTTGTGAGGAACATGATGTTATAGCAAGTCCAAGTCCTAAAAAAACAAGTAAAAGCATTTGTTTCATAATATTATTTTTTGTGTTATTAAAATAGAAAAGATATTATGAATTTACAAAAATTAAGCCATTTGATTGTATTTTCCTTAATTTAAAAAAATTACCATTCAGGAATGTTTTTTTACCTCTCAGGTTAAAATAGTTTACTGTAGAATTTATAGCAATTACTTTTGAAGCAGAATTTACTCACAAAACATGTTGGTTTTATAAAATATTACAGCAATTTCCAAACAAGGGATATGGACGACATTAGTCCGAGTTTGGAATCTAATGTTGACAATACTGATATGAGATTAAAATCTAATTTCTCTTTTCATACACTATCCTATCGGGAAAAATTTGGAAAATACAAATTGGATTTTGAGTACTTCTTACATTTTTAATTCATTAATTCAAACCATAAAAAAATAAGGATATGAAAAATTTAATCTTAATAGCAATTCTTCTATTTGTAAGTTTTACAGCATTTGCACAATCGGCTTATGACAAAATAATGGCCGAAAAAATTTCAAAAATAGAAACACACATGACAACAGATGATTTCGCAGCACTTGCGAATGATTTTGACAGGATTGGTACAAAAGAGGTCAAACAATGGCAACCCTATTATTTCGCAGCTTTTTCTACAATCCAGAAAGGAAGATTACTAATGCGCGAAAACAACTTGTCAGAACTTGATGTTATTGCAAGCCAGGCGGATAAATATATTACAAAAGCCGAAGAATTAAGTCCTAACAATGCGGAAATCTATATCCTAAAAAAGATGTCGGCAAGTCTTAAAATGATGGTGGATCCGATGTCTCGTTTTATGACTTTCGGGCAAGAAGCACAACAACATTTAGCCAAAGCAAAATCTTTGGACGCTGAAAATCCTAGAATAACATTACTAGAAGCCGAAGATACTTACTTCACACCAGAGCAATTCGGAGGAAGCAAAACAAAAGGAATAGAACTCTTCAAAAAAGCATTGTCGCAATTCGGGACTTTTAAACCAAAAACAAATCTTGATCCTAATTGGGGACGACCAGAAGCTGAATATTTTATAAATCAAGCTAAATAATTAAACATAATTTCTCATAAACTAAATCTTTCGGTTAACTGAAAGATTTTTTTATTTTGAAACTTTCTGTATTTTTGAGATAAATATATTTTTTATGAAGTTAGGATTTACAATTCTTAGTGTTAGCCTATTGTTTTTCACTAATAGTTATGCTCAAAAAATGAAATCAAATTCTTATCCCAAAGCAGAAAAGGGAAACCAAGTGGATAGCTATTTTGGAACTCAGGTAGCCGATCCTTACCGCGATCTTGAAAATGATTCTAAAGCAACACAAAAATGGGTTGACGACGAAGTGGCCTATTCGCAAAATTATCTTTCCAAAATTCCTTACCGCGATGAGATTAAAGAACAACTAAAACACATTTGGAATTATGAAAAAATCTCAGCGCCTTTCAAAGAAGGAGAATATACGTATTTCTATAAAAATGATGGTTTGCAAGCACAATCAGTTTTGTATCGTAACAGCAAGAGATTAAGAAAAGCTGAAGTTTTTTTGGATCCCAACAAATTTTCAGAAAAAGGAACAACGTCTTTATCCAATATTTCGTTTAATAAAAAAGGAAATTTAGCAGCATATTCTATTTCGGAAGGCGGCAGCGATTGGAACAAAATTATCATCATCGATGCCATTACAAAACAACAAATCGATGAAACGCTGGTAGATGTTAAATTCAGTGGAATTGCGTGGCAAGGTGATGAAGGCTTCTACTACTCTAGTTATGACAAGCCAAAAGAAGGAACTGTGCTTTCTGGGATGACAGATAAACACAAAGTATATTTTCACAAATTAGGAACCAAACAATCTGAGGATCAATTAATTTTTGGAGGCGAAAAAACGCCGAGAAGATACCTTAGCGCTTATTTAACCGAAGATGAAAAATACCTCGTTATTTCAGCTGCAAATGCTACTAATGGTAACGAACTTTATATTAAAGATTTACAGAAAAGCGGCGATTTTGTTCAGATTGTAAAAGGTTTTGATATCAACGCCAATGTTGTGGATAATAACGGAGAAGATCTGTTTATACACACCGATAAGAACGCACCGAATGGCCGATTGGTAAAAGCCAGTATGACGAATCCAGCTCCAGAAAAATGGACGGACGTTATCCCGGAAACAGAAAATGTTTTGGGAGTTACTACAGGTGGTGGTTTCTTCTTTGCCACCTACATGATCGATGCAGTTGACCAAGTGAAACAATATGATAAAACAGGAAAACTCATCAGAAATATAGAACTTCCAGGCAAAGGAAATGTTACAGGTTTTGGAGGTAAAAGGACTGATCTGGATGTCTATTTCACGTTTACAAATTATATTACGCCTTCCAGCGTTTATCGTTACAATATCGCAGCGGGAACAATGCGTCAAACGCAAAGACCAATCGTTGATTTTCAGTCAGAAAATTTTGTTTCAGAGCAAGTGTTTTTCACTTCAAAAGATGGAACCAAAATCCCAATGATTATCAATTATAAAAAAGGATTGAAAATGGATGGTAAAAATCCAAGCATTCTTTATTCTTATGGCGGATTCAATGTTAGTTTGCAACCTTCTTTTTCTGTAGTTAATGCGATCTGGATGGAAAATGGTGGCATCTATGCTGTACCCAATATCCGAGGCGGTGGAGAATACGGAAAAAAATGGCATGATGCAGGAACCAAGCAACAAAAGAAAAACGTATTTGACGACTTTATAGCTGCGGGAGAATATCTACAATCCAAAGGCTACACTTCGAAGAATTATATGGCACTTTCTGGCCGTTCTAACGGTGGACTGCTTGTTGGTGCGACGATGACAATGCGTCCCGACTTGGCGAAAGTGGCTTTCCCAGGCGTTGGTGTGTTGGATATGTTGCGTTATAACAAATTTACAGCAGGAGCAGGATGGTCTTATGACTACGGAACTGCGGAAGATTCTAAAGAAATGTTTGAGTATTTAAAATCTTATTCGCCTGTACATAATGTTAAAAAAGGTGTGTGCTATCCATCAACAATGATTATTACAAGTGATCATGATGACCGCGTTGTGCCAGCACATTCTTTCAAATTCGGGGCAGAATTGCAGGAAAAACAATCTTGTAAAAATCCTATTTTATTAAGAATAGAAAAAAATGCAGGACATGGCGCAGGACGTTCTACAGATCAAGTAATTGGTGAAAATGCTGATTTGATGTCGTTTGCACTTTTTGAAATGGGTATCAAATCTTTAAAAAAATAAATTATTCTGAAATTCCTCGATCATTCTTCGGGGAATTTTATTTTGGATATTTTTTTGCATCCTATTTTTAGCTTTATAATGTTTTTAAACTTAAATTTATAGTAAATAAACAATCTATATGAAAACAAAATTTGTAATTGCCAGTCTTCTGGTTGGCTTCATAAGTTTTTCTTGTGACAAGAAAGAAAGCGGAAACAAATCTGTAATAAGTACGTCCACCGAAACAATAATGACTGATGACAACGGAAAAGTGGATAGCATAACCACATCGTCAACACAAAGCAACATCAATGGAGAACAAGCTACAGAAACTTCTATACCGTACAAAGGATTAGACGGGACGCGTGCCACTGCGACTTTCTCGAATGACAAAAAAGGGAAAACCATCTTCATCCAATCGGCTAATAACCAGAAATACCAATTGGATTTTAAAGCTAAAACCGCGGACGGTGAGCATTACGAAAGAAATGGTGTATCAGCCTATACTACGCCAGACTCTTTAATTATAAAACAAGGAGATATAGAAATTCCTTTGGTAAAAGTTAAGTAAATTATAAAGGGATTTGACACATCAAATCCCTTTTTTTCCGTCCAAAATCATTTCTATCATTTTGACTTTTCGGCGCTCTCTGGTTTCTTCTTTTTTTGCATCTTCTATCCAACGCATATACTCTTTTCGGTGTGTGTAGGCCATTGCAGTATACAATTCTTTAGCCTTGGGATGTTCATCAAACAAGATTTTAACGTCATCCGGAACAATGACTATTCGTTCTTCTGTGTCTTTCCAAAGTTTGACATCAACTAGGTTTCCAAAGGATTTTCCGAGTTGTTTTCTTGTAGCTTGTGTCAGAATAAGACAATGGCCTTTTCCCATGTTGGCTAGACTTCCACGATATTCTACAGAATCATCAAAAAGGACTTTTATCTTGATTTGCCCTTTGGTACCAAACAAATCTTCGGTATCAAAAGGAAATTTAACAAAAGCTGCATTCATGTTTTCGTGTTGCTGAATTTCGGCTTGGAAATGTATAATGTTCGACATTTTTAATTTTTATAAAAGTAATCCTTAATATTTGTTGTCGATTCGCCATTGCTGTTAAGACCTTTGGTTGTCTGCTTATCTGGAAAATTTTTCGAGTTATAGACATAGCTAGAGTTGGTTGTAATAGAGTTAGTTGTAGTTCCTCCGTTGCTAGTATGCGTCGTTGTCATTGTTGTTTTTATAATATTATTTTTCCCGTAATTTGAATCTAATAAATTGATTTTATTAAAAGATTTGATGTTGACAAAAGGATTTTGTTTGGTATCATATTCATAAATATTTTCATAGGTTGAGGTGACATCATTGTTTTTTAAGATGTTAACAGTTTTCGTCAAATTCCCATTGGTATAAAAACATTCTCCCGTTTCTGATTCTGGATTTTGTACATCAACTTTGGTATATTTTAGATGGTTTTCCGTGATCCATTCATACAAATAAATGATTTTGTCCCCATTTTCGTAAGTGATGGTTTCTGTAGAAACTATATTATTGGCGTATTTGTAATCTAGCGTTTCTACAACTTTGTTGTTTTGGAAGATGCTCACTTTTACGATATTTCCCGCGTCGTAGGTGAAAATTTTTGTTCCTGTAGAATTGCTAATTTCGCTAAGTTCTGAAGTGTTTTTATATGTAAATGTTTCAGAATTATTATTGTTAAAAACGACTTTCGTTGGTAAAGTGTTTAATATAACTTCATTGTTTAGATTATCATCATTACTGCTTGAACAAGAGATGAATAAACTTGTAATAAGAAAAGCGCTAATTATTTTTTTCATGTTATTTTTTTAACAAATATATTGTTTTAATACAAAAAAAAAGACTTCCAATTTGGAAGTCTAAAAATCTTGAATTTATATCTTACTCAAAAGAGTTCTGAAATTCACTTTCTCATCGATAATTCGTCTTAAATCAGCTACTGGAACTCTTACTTGTTCCATGGTGTCTCTGTCTCTTAACGTTACCGTGTTATCTACTAAGGAGTCGTGGTCAACCGTAATACAGAATGGTGTTCCCAATGCGTCATTTCTTCTGTAACGCTTACCAATAGAGTCTTTTTCTTCGTAAATCAAATTGAAATCGTATTTCAAATCATTGAAGATTTTTTCTGCATATTCACCAAGACCGTCTTTCTTCATTAGTGGAAGAATAGCTGCTTTTATTGGTGCAATGGCTGGAGGAAGCGATAAAACTGTTCTTTCTGAACCGTCTTCTAACACTTCGTCTTTTAAACAATGCGAGAAAATTGCCAGGAATAATCTGTCCAAACCAACAGAAGTTTCTACAACGTAAGGAACGTAGCTTTCGTTTCTTTCTGGATCGAAATATTGTAGTTTTTTACCCGAATGTTTTTCGTGAGCCGAAAGGTCAAAATCTGTTCTGGAGTGGATTCCTTCCAATTCTTTAAATCCGAATGGGAATTTAAACTCAATATCTGCAGCAGCATTGGCGTAATGCGCTAACTTTTCGTGGTCGTGGAATTTATAGTTTTCTGCGCCCAAACCTAAAGCCAAATGCCAGTTTAGGCGCTTTGTTTTCCATTGTTCGTAAAATTCTAATTCTGTTCCTGGTGGAACGAAGAATTGCATTTCCATTTGCTCAAATTCACGCATTCTGAAGATGAATTGTCGTGCAACAATCTCGTTTCTGAAGGCTTTACCAATCTGTGCAATCCCGAAAGGTAATTTATGTCTGGATGTTTTCTGTACGTTCAAATAGTTTACGAAAATTCCTTGTGCCGTTTCTGGTCTTAAATAAAGATCCATTGCAGAATCAGCAGAAGCTCCTAGTTTAGTCCCAAACATCAAGTTGAATTGTCTTACTTCTGTCCAGTTTCTAGAACCAGTGTCTGGATCAGCAATTTCCAATTCCTCAATTAAAGCTTTTACATCTGCTAAGTCGTTGGTTTCCAAAGATCTTGCTAATCTTTTTACAGCAGTATCGGCTTTAGCTCTGTATTCTAAAACGCGAGGATTTGTTTCTTCAAACTGTGCTTTATCAAAAGCATCACCAAATCTTTTCGCTGCTTTTTCAATTTCTTTTTGCGCTTTTTCTTCCAGTTTTGCGGCCCAATCTTCTACCAAAACATCGGCACGGAAACGTTTTTTAGAATCTTTATTATCAATCAACGGATCGTTGAAGGCATCAACGTGTCCAGAAGCTTTCCAAATGCTTGGATGCATGAAGATGGCAGAATCTATTCCTACAATGTTTTCGTTCAGCTGAACCATCGCTTTCCACCAATATTGTTTGATGTTATTTTTTAGTTCTGCACCGTTTTGTCCATAATCGTAAATTGCGGAAAGTCCGTCGTACACCTCACTAGAAGGGAAAATAAAACCGTATTCTTTAGCGTGGGAAACCACTTTCTTGAAAACATCTTCCTGCTTTGCCATGTCGTAAATATCTATTTACTGCAAAAATAGAGAATTTTAGTTAGATACTTCTAATTTATTTGGAGCCGGGAACCTGCTTTCCGCTATATCTTTTGCTCCGCTTCGCTCCGCAAAAGGATGCCGCTTCAATCAGGGCTATGAGTTTCGACGATTCTAAAAAACAATAGATAAGCTTTAAGTCAATCGGGGCTAAAGATTATGTCAGAAAAGAAAAAGTGCCCTGTTATATTTATCGACCTCAGAATTGCAACCGTTAAAAAATGAAATAGAAATTACGTTAAGAAAATTCTAATGTTTAAGCGCAGCAAGTTTTAAAATTTTTAGGAATTTATATTAAATTTTAGGCTCATATTCCAAGTCTTGATCTTTTGATTCTCGTACCAAGACAAAAGAACAGTATTTTTGCGGAATGTTAGAAATCCTTTATCATGACGAGAACCTAATCGCCATTAACAAACCAAGTGGACTTTTGGTGCACAAATCTTATTACGCTGGCGAAGCCGATGAATATGCCGTGGAAAAATTAACGCAGCAAATGGATAGAAAAGTGCATCTTGTTCATCGTTTGGACAGAAAAACATCGGGTGTTTTGTTATTTACTTTCGATAAGGAAACGCTTAAATTAATGAGCGATCAGTTCATGAACCGCGAGGTGGAGAAAAAATACATCGCCATTCTTCGTGGTTGGACCAAAGAGGAAGAAACCATCGATTATGATTTAACCAACGAAAACGAAATCATTCAAAATGCAATAACTTACTATCGCCGACTTCAAACTTCTGAAATTGATTTGCCTTTTCTCAAACATCCAACTTCGCGTTATTCTTTAGTAGAAGCGATTCCCGAAACTGGTAGATTTCATCAGTTAAGAAAACATTTCAAGCATATTTTGCATCCTATTTTGGGTTGCCGAAAACATGGCTGCAACAAGCAGAACAAATTGTGGAGGAATACTTTTGAAATTACCGCAATGCCTTTACATTCGCATCAATTGAATTTTAAACATCCTTATACGCAACAAAATATATCCATTAATGCGAGTTTAAACGTGAATCCTGAGTTCTTGCAAATTGGAGAAATTTTAAGCTTCGATTTAAAAGATTATCTATAAATTTTCAGAAATTATCGTAGATCAATAGAGGCTTTGTTTTAAAATGAGTATTTTTGTAAAACTTTTTTCCAATGTACAAAAGTATCATTCGACCTATTCTCTTCAAATTCGATCCCGAAGAAGTTCATCACTTTACATTTTCAATGCTTAAGAACTTTGGTTTTTTAACCAAGATGTTTCTCCCAAAACCTGTTGTAGACAAACGTTTGGAACGGGAAGTTTTTGGTCTGAAATTTAAAAATCCAGTGGGTTTAGCAGCAGGATTTGATAAAAATGCGGTGCTTTTTAATGAATTGGCGGATTTAGGTTTCGGTTTTGTGGAAATTGGGACAGTTACACCCCGAGCGCAAGCGGGAAATCCTAAAAAAAGATTGTTTCGACTGATTGAAGATGGCGGAATTATCAACAGAATGGGCTTTAATAACGATGGCTTAGAAGCTGCGATTGAAAAATTGAAATCCAATAAAGGAAAAATTATCATTGGCGGAAATATTGGTAAAAATACCGATACAAAACCCGAAAATTATACCCAAGATTATTTGGATTGTTTCGAAGGACTTCATCCACACGTTGATTATTTTGTGCTGAATGTAAGTTGTCCGAATGTAAGCAGCCATGCGAAATTGGAAGATGTAGGTTATCTGCGAGAACTGATAACGGAAGTGAAGAAAATCAACGTTACAAAAGCGAATCCTAAACCTATTCTTCTGAAAATTGCACCCGATTTGAACGACGGTCAGTTGGATGAAATTATCAATTTGGTCGCTGAAACTAAAATAGAAGGAGTCATTGTTTCGAATACGTCTGTTAACCGAGAAGGTTTAAAAACCACAAAAGAAGTTTTGGATCAAATCGGCAACGGTGGACTTTCCGGAAAACCCATTCGAGAACATTCTACAAAAATGATTAAATATTTGGCCGACAAAAGCAACCGCGCTTTCCCGATTATTGGCGTAGGCGGAATTCATTCAGCGAAAGATGCGATGGAGAAACTGGATGCTGGAGCTTCTTTGGTGCAGCTTTATACAGGATTTATTTACGAAGGGCCGCAACTCATCAACGATATTAACAACGAACTTTTGAAAAGAGCAAGCCGATTGCCGAGATAAACTTTTACATATCAATCGAATAGATAAAATATGATTTTTTATTTGTTCGATTCTTTTAAATAAAAAAACACCTACAGATGAATGTAGGTGTTTTACTTTTAAAAGCTCCTCCTGCTGGGCTCGAACCAGCGACCCTCTGATTAACAGTCAGATGCTCTAACCAACTGAGCTAAGGAGGAATGTCCTTTGTTTAAAGTGGTGCAAATATAAAGATTAATTTTTATCAAATCAAGCCAGTTAACCTCCAAATATAGAAAAAAATCATTTTTTTGATCAAAATTTCTTTATCTATTTGATTTTGAATTAATAAAATTTTTGAATTATTTCTTAATAATGTTATTTGCTTTGAAACGCTAATCGTCTTTGGCGCGATAATTTCTTCTTAACTTGTGAATTTATTATATTAACGATTGCAAATAGAAAAATATGGAACTCATTACACTTAAAGTTTTCAATACAGAGCCAGAAGCACAAATGATAAAAGCTTTCTTAGAAACTAATGATATCGAATGCTTTGTATTCGGGAATGTGCTTGCGAATACATATAATGTTTTTAATTTGACATCGGGAGGCGTTCAGTTAAAGGTTGCGAAACAACATCTTGAAAAAGCGACAGAACTTCTTAATCAATTTTATAAAAAGGATGATGATAACTAATTTTTGGGGATAATTTCTATTTTAAGCGTCTGATTTAGAATAATTCCTTCAAAAGTCGTAAATTTACGGGGATAAATATCCCAATATGCGACAAGTCATAAAGGCGGAAAAGCCTGATTTTAATATCCAATTTACAGAGCCAGAAGTTTATCATTTCGAAAAAGATGGACTTCACCTAAAATCTTCGTACAAACAATCCGATGCTGTTTCTTTTACAGAGAAATCTTATTCCGCAGGAATCGCACCATATTTGCGTGGTCCTTATTCTACCATGTATGTTCAAAAACCTTGGACGATTCGTCAGTACGCAGGATTTTCTACCGCTGAGGAATCCAATGCTTTTTATAGAAGAAATCTTGCAGCTGGACAAAAAGGACTTTCAGTAGCTTTTGATTTGGCAACCCACAGAGGTTATGATTCCGACCACGCTCGTGTTGTTGGAGATGTTGGAAAAGCAGGTGTAGCCATCGATTCTGTTGAGGATATGAAGATTTTGTTCGATCAAATTCCTTTGGATGAAATTTCGGTTTCCATGACGATGAATGGTGCGGTTTTACCAATTTTGTCTTTCTACATCGTAGCTGCAGAAGAACAAGGTGTTTCTCAAGAAAAACTTTCAGGAACTATTCAGAACGATATTTTGAAGGAATTTATGGTACGTAATACTTACATTTATCCACCTGCTCCTTCCATGAAAATTATCGCTGATATTTTCGAATATACCTCTAAAAATATTCCGAAATTTAACTCGATTTCTATTTCGGGTTATCACATGCAGGAAGCGGGAGCTACGCCCGTTTTAGAAATGGCTTACACACTTGCTGATGGTTTGGAATATGTGAGAACGGGGATTAAAGCTGGAATGAACATTGATGATTTTGCTCCACGTTTGTCTTTTTTCTGGGCAATTGGGATGAATCACTTCATGGAAATCGCAAAAATGCGTGCTGCACGTTATATTTGGGCGAATTTATTGCAACAATTCAATCCTCAAAATCCAAAATCTTTGGCTTTGAGAACGCATTCCCAAACTTCGGGTTGGTCTTTAACCGAACAAGAACCTTTCAATAATATCACCAGAACGGCTATTGAAGCGCTTTCTTCAGCTTTAGGTGGAACACAATCTTTACACACCAATGCTTTGGATGAAGCCATTGCTTTACCAACGGATTATTCAGCGAAAATTGCGAGAAATACTCAAATTATTTTGCAACAGGAAAGTCATATCTGCGATGTTGTAGATCCAATGGGAGGAAGTCATTTGGTGGAATCTTTAACCCAGCAAATGATTGATGAAGCCATGAAGTTCATCGATGAAGTGGAA
The DNA here is from genome assembly GCF_053891095.1 of Soonwooa purpurea. Classification (NCBI taxonomy): domain Bacteria; kingdom Pseudomonadati; phylum Bacteroidota; class Flavobacteriia; order Flavobacteriales; family Weeksellaceae; genus Soonwooa; species Soonwooa purpurea. The sequence continues at coordinate 1,203 of NZ_JBSSMA010000009.1, read as the reverse complement.
AAAGAAGGCGGAATGACGAAAGCCATCGAAGCTGGAATTCCAAAAATGAGAATTGAGGAAGCTGCAGCCATCAAACAAGCAAAAATCGACAGTGGTGAGGAATTTATTATCGGTGTAAATTCATTCCAATCGGAATTAAAACAACCAGAAATTGAAATTCTAGCCATCGATAATACTGAAGTTCGCAGAAAACAAATCGAAAGATTAGACAAAATAAAATCTGACAGAAATCCAGATTCTGTAAACGAAATTCTTAATCAAATCCGCGAATCGGCAAAAACTGGACAAGGAAATCTTCTTGCTTTGTGTATTGAAGCTGCTCGTAGAAGAGTAACTTTAGGCGAGATGAGCGATGCGATGGAAGAAAGTTTCGGACGTTACAGGGCCAATATTAAAACCATTTCAGGAGTTTATGCTATGAATGCCAATAAAAATGAATATTTCGAAAAAGCCGTTCAGTTGGCGCAAAAATTTGAGGAAGAAGAAGGACGTCGTCCAAGAATTATGGTGGCAAAAATGGGACAAGACGGTCACGATCGTGGTGCAAAAGTGGTAGCAACCGCTTTTGCAGATATGGGATTTGATGTAGATGTGGCGCCTTTATTCCAAACTCCAGAAGAAGTAGCAAAACAAGCGGTAGAAAACGACATCCACATTTTGGGTGTTTCGTCATTGGCTGCAGGTCATAATACTTTGGTTCCACAAGTGGTTGAAGAATTGAAAAAATTGGGTGCAGAAGATATTACCATCGTGGTAGGTGGTGTTATTCCACAACAAGATTACGATTATTTGTACTCCAACGGAGCCGATTTCATTTTCGGTCCAGGAACGAATCTTCCAAAATCTGCAGTAGAAATTTTGGAAAAGATGTTGGGTAAATAGTTTTAAACCTTGTAACGTCCTGAAAAAATGATACAGGATTAGACTAATAAAACTTTATTTTAAACAGTACATATATTCTTATTTGTACTGTTTTTCTTTTTGTACGATTTTGGTATTAAATCTTGTTGCTGGTGCATTTGCATCGGTGTTAAATAATAGTTTGACAAATGCGGTCTTAACTCATTATAAACTTTTACGGTTTGTTTGACCAAAATCTTTCTTGTATTCAAATCTACATTAGATTTATCAATATCATACTCTTGTTTTAAAATTCCATTAATTCTTTCGGCTATGGCATTCTCATAAGGATCTGATTCTTGT
>NZ_JBSSMA010000008.1:0-146407 GCF_053891095.1 Soonwooa purpurea | reverse complement strand
GAACTTCGTTCTTTTCGCATAAATCAGCATACTGTTTCTGTCATCTGTCTGCCGATTTGCGAGTGCAAAAGTAAAAACTTTTTCCAAACTGACCAAATGTTTTTGAAAGTTTTTTTTAAAAAAATTTTCAAAACTATAATCAATCTCTAAATTTATTTCTATCCTCTTCTGCGCTGCTTTTTGTTTCAAAAGTGTGGCAAAGATAAAAACTTTATCCTATTAAATCCAAATTAAATCTTAATTCTTTTTAAACTTAATTTCTAAAAGCAGCTTCTCTACCATTTTTTGGTTCTGCAAATGTAGGGCGTTTTTACAATTGATTCCAAAACTAATTAACATCCAGTTAATATTGTGGATAAATAACATCACTTAAATACTATCTATCAAATACTTATAAATAAAAAACTTTTTTCCACAACAATTGATTATTCGTGTGAATAAAAGAAGCTCGCTTTAATTGATTATATAATGTTTATCTTATAAAGTGTAATCTTATACAACCGAATGAGTACTGAATGTTGAGATACATATATATGTATAAAAAAGCTGCCAAAATTGACAGCTTTAATTTTTAATAGGCAAGAATTACATTCTATTAACAACACCGATTCCGAGTAAAGACAAGGACTTTTTAATTGTTTTGGCTGTTAAATCTGAAATTTGCAATCTGAATTGTACGATATTTTTATCTTCTTGGTTTAAGATTGGATTATTTTGATAGAAAGAATTATATACTTTCACCAAATCGTAAACGTAGTTCGCAACCAAAGCAGGGCTTAGCTGTTCTGCCGATTTTGAAATAACTTCCTTAAAATTAGAAAGTATCATTATCAAGTCTTTTTCATTTGCGTTAATTCCGTACGCTTTGGATATTTCAGCTTTCTGATAATTAGCTTTTGATAACAAAGATTGAATACGGGCATAAGTATATTGAATAAAAGGCCCTGTATTTCCGTTGAAATCTATACTTTCCTCTGGATTGAAGAGCATTTTTTTCTTCGGATCGACTTTCAGAATAAAATATTTAAGCGCCCCGATTCCTACTTTTTCATAAGATTCTTCTTTTTCTTGTTCATTAAGATGCTCTAGTTTTCCTAACTCCTGAGATTTTTCCTTGGCTGTCAAATACATTTCTTGCATTAGATCATCTGCATCTACAACAGTTCCTTCGCGAGATTTCATTTTTCCATTAGGGAGCTCTACCATGCCGTAAGACAGATGGAATAATTGCTCTGCCCAAGAATAACCTAATTTTTTAAGAATTAAAAACAATACTTGGAAATGATAATCCTGCTCGTTACCAACTGTATATATTAATTTCTGAATGTCATTATCCTTAAAACGTTCAACCGCTGTGCCTAAATCTTGCGTCATATATACGGAAGTACCATCCGACCTCAACAACAATTTTTGGTCGAGATTTTCATCTGTTAAATCCGCCCAAACTGAACCATCTTCTTTTTTGAACAGAACTCCGTTTCTAAGACCTTCTTGTATGATATCTTTTCCTAAAATATAAGTATTACTTTCGTATTGAACCTGATCGAAGGCAACACCTAATCGTTGATAGGTTTCGTTAAATCCAGCATAAACCCACGAATTCATTTTGGTCCACAAGTCACGAACTTCTTCTACACCATTTTCCCAATCAAGCAACATTTGTTGTACTGCTAACATTGACGGTGCTTGTCTTTTAGCAGTTTCTTCATCAATGCCTTCAGCAATTAATTTGGCAACTTCTAATTTTAGGTTTTTATCAAACTCTACATAAAAATTACCAACTAACTTGTCGCCTTTAAGATTTTCTGATTCTGGTGTTGTATTATTTCCAAACTTTTCCCATGCCCACATCGACTTACAAATATGCACGCCACGGTCGTTGATAATTTGAGTTTTTATAACATCATAACCATCTGCTTCTAAAATCTGTGCTACCGAAAAACCTAAAAGATTGTTTCTGATGTGTCCGAGATGAAGCGGTTTGTTGGTGTTTGGCGAAGAGTATTCCACCATTACCGTTTGATTTTTTGCTTCTACATTATCAAAATCTGAATATGTATTTTCAAAATTATCTAAAAAGAAAGTGTTATTAACTTTAAGATTTAAAAATCCTTTTACGGTCAAAAAACTGTCAATATAATCCACTTCGTTGGTAAGCTCATTACCTAATTCTAGCCCGATAGCATCTGGACTTTTCTTAAGTAGTTTGACCAATGGAAAAACCACGACAGTGAAATCCCCTTCGAAATCGGTTTTATTTTGTTGTACCTCAAGCTTAATATCCTGAACTTGGTATAAATTATTAACAATTTCAGAAACCTTCTGCTGTATACTGTCTTTAATATTCATTCTCTAAAAATATTCGCAAAGTTACGAAAATAAAAAAACCGCCCGAAGGCGGTTTTGAAATATTACTCACAAATCTTAGTTTTTATCCCAGATAAGTTTAGTATTCATTTTATCTCCTCCAATTGCTTGAGAAGCTGATTGATAGTTAGCTGTATTTAAAGTCTGAACGTTTGTTGGATAGAAAATTCTATTTGGCAAATCCGTTAAATCAGCGATAAGTGATGTAAAAGTATAGGTTGTAACCCCTGCAGCTGTGGCCGTGTTAAGGTTAGCTGTCATACCTGGTTTAAGTAGGTGGTTTGGATAACCTGTTCTTCTATATTCAGCCCATGATTCAAATGGTTGCATATACAAAGCAACATACTTTTGTGTAATTACATTCTGAGCGCTTGCTGCTGGCAAACTAGCTACGAAAGCATCAATTTTATCGCTAGCAACTCCCCATCTTTCCATAGATGCTTTAACTCCTTTTTCATAATGGGCTTGATCCCATCCATTGGCTTCACTTAGTAAGAATTCTACTTCAGAATATTCCATGAAAATTTCACTATAAGCAGGTCTCATAATTTCTGCGCCAAAGAAGCTTGATGATGGAGCTTGGCTGGAGGCCAATGTACTAGGAACACCGTAAGGCATACCAGCTATTTCGCTAATATCAGTTGCTTCCATACTTTGGTTAGATTGGTTTCTGATATTATTAACTTTAACACTTAAAGGCGCTGCATATTTGAAAATTCTTGGGTCAACCCCATAACTTCCTACTTCTCCTTTCAACAATTCAACAAAAGTTTTAGATATAGCAAAGTCTGATCTCGTTAAATAAGCACTGAAGAATGGTGATGGATTAATTAAATTATTATCATAAGTTACAGCAACATTATCAGCATTAGAAGTCATAACTCCTGAAGCAATAGCATCAGTGATATGCGCTTCAGCTCCTGGAACAGTACCTTTAACTCTCGTAGCAACTCTAAGTCGTAAAGAATTAGCGAACTTTTTAAGTTTAGTTGCATCACCTCCAAAAAGTTGATCACCAGAAACGAATACATCTTTATCAACATGAATCATATTAGCTGCCTCTTTTAATTCTTTCAGAATATCGGCATATATTTTAGCTTGACTCGCAAATTTTGGTTGTGCTGTTAACTCAATATTTAAAGCTTGGAAGTCTGGATCACTATTTCCGAAAGAATAATAAGGTACGTCACCAAAACTGTCTACTAAATTCAAGAAAACATAGGCTAACATAACTCTAGATGCGGCAACCTGATTATCATTGTCTCCATAAACAGACATTTGTGCTCTAGTTTTTGGATCTGTATTAAGATCGATAATCTTTTTATAATCCGTTGCAACATAATAAGAACGTGACCACAATTGCGTTCCACTAGTTAAACGGTATTGATATCTATCTTCTTCCGTGTATTGTCTTTGTGCAGAGTATTGAACCCAAGGCAAAATCATTCTACCTGAAACCCATTGATCTCTTGTAAAATCCATATATTCCTTATTAGCACTATTAAATAATCCTGTTGGAAGTGGACTTTGAGTAGAGTTGGGGTTGTTATCGATTTCATCAAATTTATCTGAGCAACTTGTAACTGCTAATGATAAACTTAAAACTGAAATTATTGAAATTATTTTTCTCATTTTGAATTAGAATTTGAAGTTAACATTGAATCCAAATGTTCTTGTTGATGGTAATGAACCACCTTCTAAACCTTGAATATTACCAGAACCGTAGGTTGTATTTTCAGGATCTACACCTTTGAAATCAAGATTCCATACAAATAAGTTTCTCGCAAATGCTGAGATTCTTACTGCTGAAAGTGCGTCTCCAATAATTGATTTTGGTAAATCATAACCAATCGTTAGGTCTCTTAACTTAATATAACTAGCATCGAAAACGTTTTGTCTATCAACAGTATTATAATAGGACCCCCCCCAAGTAGCAGCATCTAGCTTAATATCATTAGCTTGACCATTTTCTTTAACACCAGCTAAAATTACACCATCTTCACGATGTCCTCCTAATGCAGTTTCTTCTAACATACCAGAATACATACCCCACATGTGAGATGTTGAGAAATAGCTTCCTCCTTTCTGGATATCAAGTAAGAATGAAAGACTTAGATTCTTGTATTTAAAAGTATTACGTATACCCATATTGTAATCTGGAAGAACAGAACCTAAAACCTTAATTGCAGAAGCTTTATAGAATCCGTTTGAACCAACAACCTTATTTCCAGCATCGTCATAAACAAAATCTGTTCCTAAAATAGCCCCATAAGCATAACCAACTTGAGCCGCTAATTGAGCTCTAAATGGCGCATTTGTAAGAATTAGATTCTCTAAAGAACCATCTAACTCAATAAGTTTATTTTTGTTCTTCGTGAAGTTCCAGTTAAGATCCCAGCTAAAATCTGATGTTTTAATAGGAGTTACATTAACCATTGCTTCGATACCTTTGTTACTCATTTCACCTGCATTAATTCTCTTAGCTCCCCAACCACTTGCAGGGTCTATAGCTACAGGAATAATAAGGTCTTCTGTTTTAACATCATAATAAGTTACATCGAATCCAAATCTATTCTTAAAGAAACTAGCTTCTAGACCAATTTCTTTAGTTGTTTTCATCTCTGGCTTAATTAGTGGATTATTATATGTCGCTGGCATTGAGTATATTGGATCTCCTCCAAAAGGTGTTCCAATTGTAGTATAAGTATATCTAATATATGGATCACTACCTCCGCCAATTCTTGACCAACCAGCTCTTAACTTACCAAAAGATAACCAATCTGCTTTAAGGACATTAGAGAACACGAAACTACCCGTTACTGATGGATAGAATATGTCATCATTCAACATACTGAACCAGTCATTTCTAGCAGTAGCTTCAACATATAAGAAATCTTTATATCCTAGTGATACGGAAGCAAAAATACTTTTTGTAGCCCAATGCGTAGAAGAATTAGTAGCCTGTGCAGGTTCAACAGAGTTGCTTAAGTTATATAAATTAGGAATAATTAACCCACCTACTGAATTACCATTAAGAACATCTCCTCTTCTGTTCATATAGTTAACCCCGATTAAAGAGTTTAAACTTAAATCTCCAAAATTGTCATTATAATGTAATCTACCTTCGTAGTTATATTCTGATACATTTCTTTTTTGGATATTAAACTCTGCAGGTGCTGCAGACCCAACTGCTACTTGAGATGTAATTGTTTGACTATAAGTATCACCATACACTTTTGCACTTAGATATACTTTCTTAGAGAAGTTATAAGTAAGTCCTGCATTACCGTAAAAACGATCTCTTCTATCAGCAGATGTATTTTCATAGATCGTCCAATATGGGTTGTCTGAGAACAAAGGTGTTGGATCATCCCATGCCGTTCTGTTCCATGATCTTTGAGCACCACTAGCCAGCTTATAATCCTTCAACTTGTACATGTCTAGTTGACGTTGTCCCCATTGATAGAATTTTTGTGCTACTGAGTTATCACCATAACCTTGCTCAGGTCTGTTATAACCTTCTGTTCTAACAAAATTAAAAATAGCTTCAGCTTTTAATTTTTCAGAAAGTGTAGTATTTAAATTAATACTAAAGTTATCCTTTTTAATATCAGAATTAGGCACTATACCATTAATTTTAGTATTCGTGTATGACAATCTGACATTGGTATTATCAAAAGATTTAGAAACCGAGAAGTTATTGGTATAAGTAGAACCTACTCTAAAGAAGTCATCAACATCTTTGTTCGGTGCAACCCAAGGAACAGCTTTCATATAATCTGATGCAAATTCAGGATCAAATGCATTCCAAGGAAGGTATAATAAATTTGGGTCATATTTTGGTCCCCATGATTCATCATAGCTATAATCAGCTAAATTATACATTGTACCATTAATATCTTGTTGTGCTAATGCCATTTCGGCACCACCACCATACATTCTTTGTAATTTTGGTCTAATGTTGATCGTCTCAAAAGCAACCCCAGTGTTAAACTGAACCTCTGTTCTTCCTCTTTTAGCAGATTTAGTGGTATAGATAATCGCACCATTTCCCGCGCGGGCCCCGTACAATGCAGCTGCAGGGCCACCTTTTAGAACCGTTACAGATTCAATATCATCTGGGTTGATATCAAAAGTTGCATCACCATAGTCACGTCCACCAGCTCCTCTCTGAGTGTCAACACTGTTAACATTCGAGTTATCTAATGGCACACCATCCACGACGATAAGCGGTCTGTTTTCACCCGTAAGTGAACTAACCCCTCTCATTGTAATTCTTGTAGAACCTCCCATTGAAGAAGGAGCAGTTACTTGCACACCAGCTACATTACCAGATAATGCACTAACTGCGTTAGTCTGACCTGCATCAGACAAAACTTCACCCTTAACTTCCTGAGATGCATAACCTAAAGATTTTTTCTCTCTTTTAATACCTAGTGCTGTTACAACAACACCTTCGATATCGGTTTGCTTCAGCGTGTCGCTCGGTTTAGTTTGCGCAGATATCATTGCAACTGAAGAGCTTAACACTACTGCTAAAACGCTAGCTGTTAATTTTTTCATATCAAATTAAATTTTTCAATAAAACAAATTTGCAAAACTTTCTGAATATAAACAATAAAAAAGTTAAAAAATTCTTAATTTTTATTTAACAAATACTTCAATTATTAATAAATTTGCCAAATGAACACAGAAGTAAAACTTTCTAAAAGTTTCACAAATAAGCTAATAGAAGCCGGTTGCGATGAAGTCGGAAGAGGCTGTTTGGCCGGTCCTGTTGTCGCTGCTGCGGTTATAATCGATCAAAATTTTAACCAAAAATTCATTAAAGATTCAAAAAAATTAACATTTAAACAGCGAAATGAGCTAGATTCTTATATCAAAAACAACGCTGTAGAATATGCAATTGCAGAACTTCCGCCAGAATACATTGACAAACACAACATTTTGCAAGCTAGCATTCACGCCATGCATCTGGCACTCGACAGCCTCAAAACAAGACCAGAGCTTATCTTAGTTGACGGCAATAAATTCAATCCTTATAATGACATTCCTCACCATTGTTTTATAAAAGGGGATTCAAAATTTTTGTCTATCGCAGCATCATCAATTATTGCAAAAAACTACAGAGACAAATTGATGATAGACCTCGCAGCACAATATCCACAATACGCTTGGGAGAAAAACTTCGGCTATTGTACCAAAGCCCATCAACGTGCTTTGATGGAATTCGGGCCTACAATTCATCACAGAAAATCTTTCAGACTTACCTACAATATAGAAGACTAAATTTTGAAGATTTCCAAGTTTAGGCTAAATTGTGCCTAAATTTCTTCAGAATGCAAAATTCTTATCTTGTCATCAACGCATCGGCTGGCTCTGGCAAAACCTATAGTCTTGTAAAAAACTTACTGAAAATCTGTTTGCGTTATCCCAAACAAGCCGATAATATTCGTCATATTTTAGCTTTGACATTTACCAACAAAGCAGCCAATGAGATGAAAGAGCGAATTCTCGAATGGCTGCACGCATTTACAAAAGAAAATTATACAGACAACCCCGAATTACAAAGCATCAAATCAGAATTTGACCAAGAAGGTGTTCATATAAGCATAGATGATTTGCACGATCGTGCTAAACAGGTTTTAGATTACATTTTGCACCATTACTCGACTTTAAATATTGGCACGATTGACAAATTCAATGCGCGTCTGGTAAGAAGTTTCACTTACGAATTGGGACTTGCTCAAAATTTCAATTTGGAAATGAATCCCGAACCTTTTTTAATAGAAGCTGTTGACCAATTGCTCAATGAAATTGGTGATGAAAATCAGGTTTCTGAAGCTTTTATGGATTTTGTCAACTACGGCTTGGACAACGAAACGAGAATTAACATTAATAAAAATCTATACGATTCTGCAAAAAAATTCATTAGCGATACACATTATGAAGCACTTTCCGAGAATAAAAATTTCGAATGGAAAGCTTACGAACTGAAAAAAGAAGAAATACGAAGTCAGATAAAAAATGACAAACACCAATCTTTGGTTATAGCGAAAGAAATTATCCAAACATTAGAAGCACAAGATCTTAACATAGAAGATTTTTCTGGAGGTAATGTCGGAAGTATTGCCAAATTCTTTCATGAAGTCGTTAAATTTTATCGGGACGAACGCGATACATTTCCACTTCCTGGCAATGAGGAAAAAGCCTTAGCAAATTTCAACAAAGGCGCTTCTGCAAAAGGCAAGAAACGAGATGCTGACATCCAGGCATTGTTGTCAAAATTATTGGAAATTCGGCTGGAACTTATCGCCAAGTATATTAACATCGAACGAAATAAAAAAATACTTGACGCACTGCTTCCTCTAAAAGTGAATGCCGATATACAAAACAAACTAAAAGACATCGAAACCGAAAACGACTTGGTTTTGTTATCAAAATTCAATGTGCTGATTAATGAAAACCTAAAATCGGAACCTTCGTCATTTATATATGAAAAAGTCGGCACGCAGTTTCAGCATTTCTTTTTTGATGAATTTCAGGATACTTCAAAAATGCAATGGGAAAATTTCAAACCTTTGCGAGACAACGCCATTGCGAGTAACAATACAAGTTTTAGTTTGGTCGGCGATCCTAAACAAAGTATTTACAGATTCCGTGGTGGCGAAAGTCAGTTGATGTTGGACATTATCAGCCATAACGAAGAGGTTTATCAGAAAGCAGAAATTGTCAATCTGGAACACAATTGGCGAAGTGCAAAAAACATCGTTGACTTCAACAACCAGCTGTATTACAGTATTTCTCGAGATCTGAAACCCATCCATCAATATATTTTTGGTGAAGCGGCAACACAAAATGCACAATCCAAAATCAATGGTCGCGTGCGGGTCAACCTCATCGAAAATGATAAAAAAGAAATCTACTATCTAGATACGGTTGTCAAAATGCGCGATGACATTCAGAATTGTATTGACAACGGATTTGAGTTTTCGGACATTTGTATCTTATGCCGAGGAAATTCGGACATTTTCAACTTTTCGGATCTTTTGGGACAACAACTTGTAGATTACAAAGGACAACAACAATACATCAAAAGCATTTCTGACAGCGGATTAACCATTGGATTATCTTACACTATAAAAGCTTTAATCGAATTTTTAAATTGGAAAACACATCCCAACAATTTTCAATTTTTCATAAAAAACTTATATTACCTCAACCACATTGGTCGAATAGAAATAAAAGACTTTACTACAGAAGTTTTATACATTCTCGAAACTAAAAACTTCGATGAAATTAATGCTAAATTAAAAGCAAAATACAATCTAGACCTTAGTTCAGAAAATATTTTGAACTTAAACCTCTATAACTATATTGAACATTTTTTACAAACATTCTCCGTCGAAAATAAAGAGGTTGACTTCTTATTAAACTTTCTGGAAATGCTGTTTAATTATACTCAAAATGCGGGTGCAACCATCCAAGATTTTTTAAAATATTGGGAAGAAGAAGGCATTAACCAAAGCATACAAGCCAGCGAAAACATCGACGCAGTCAAAATGATGACCATACACAAATCCAAAGGTTTGGAATTTCCGGTTGTGATGCTCCCGATGCGCAACGAAAATAAAGATGCCAAATTCTCGGAATGGTTTGATCTTGGAAGTTCTGACGAGCTGAAAAAAGTTAATATTTCTGGATTCAACCAAAAACTTTTGGAGTACGACAAAGAGATGTTAGCCTTTAACCAAGACAATGAATATAAAAATAAAATTGATCGGTTTTGCCTACAATATGTTGCGACCACGCGCGCGGTAGAACAGCTTTATCTTTACTTAGAAAAACCAAACAAATCAGCTAATCATCTTGAAATTTTGGATTTTATAGAAACTAAAAAACCAGTTTCTGCAAATGATGAAGCGGTAAATGAATTCGATCTTTATCCTATCGACGAATCGGATTTAAAAAAGCAAAAATACAAACCTAAAAACACCGTTGAAAAGCTATCCATCAACGCATTAACAAAAGAAAATAAGAATCCTGATTCTATAAAAATAGCCACACCTAGCAAAAGTTATCAAAATAGAATTGAGAAAGTTCGACTTGGTATTTTTGTTCATGAAATTTTGGCTAAAATAAAATCAAAATTGGATGTTCAGCAGGTTTTGGAACGTTATGAGTTGGAAGGACTTTTCACTTCTCAAGAACGCATAGAAATAGAAAATAGAATTTTACAAATTGTAAATTCTGACGAATATGGCAAGTATTTTCTCCCAGAGACGAAAAGCATCAACGAGCGCGATATTATGATTTCTGAAAATAATGAAATAAAGGTTTTGCGTCCTGATCGACTTTTAGAAACAGAAAATGGTTTTATTATCATCGATTTTAAAACTGGAGAAAAAAAAGATGACCATCAAAAACAAATTGAAGCCTACAGACTTGCATTTGAAAAGCTTGGAAAAAAAGTTTTAGAATGCGTTTTGATTTATGTTTAAAAACAAAAAAGGACTTAGAAAAATCTAAGTCCTTTTTTGTTACTTTTTAGAAACCGTTACCACTTGGGCTTCCATATTGGTTATATGGTCAAAAACTTGTTTGAAAGCTGGATAATATGCCGCTGGAAAAATAGGATCATCAACAGAAACAGTCGATTCTACAGTTAACTTATTTCCCGATTGTGTTACCACATAATTATAAACAATCGAATTATCTTCTGTGCGGAATTTTTTTGATTTCGGAAGATTTTCAAAAACATAGCCATCTGGCAATTCGATGTTTACTTTTTTAACACGGTCATAACCAGAAAGCATTTCTATAGGCGATCTTCTTGCATCTTCCTGATCGAAATCGTGATTTTTTCGGTACAAAAATAATAACGGATTAAAGACGTATTTTCCGTTAATACCATCTACAAAACTATCAGCATTAAAATTGAATTTCGTAATAAAATTCCCGTTTTCTTGGCGCTCGCCTTTCATATTTTCTATTGGGAATTTATAATCTTCCTTATAATTTTTAAAATAGTCGTCGGCATCTTTCTCATAAGATTCTGTAGAGGCTAATGCGTACAACTTCGTATCTATATCCGAAAAATCGCCCGAAAAACTAATGTCGGTATTGAATTTAGCATTCACAATTTGCGTTGTCGAACTTTTCCCATCGGGTACAATATTAACCTGCACGCCTTCTTTCTCGCGGATAAGGTAGCCGTAATAATTATAAGCTCTTGGTGCTAAAACATTGGCTGAAGAATATTTTGACGTGCCATCATAAAACTTAAGATTTCCAGCAATATCTACAGAAGCCAACACATAATTAATCTGAGACAAAGACGGCGAAATAAAGTTAAGAATACCGCGCTCTTTAGTCGGAAGAATAACAGGATTCGCTTTGAGATCGGCACTTCTCATCAACATTGTTAATAACAAATTAATTTCTGCTGAATTTCCGATTTTCTTTGAGATTAAATTACGAATGCCGTCTTCTGTCCAACCTGTAACTTTCTTGTTCCAAGTATAATTTTTTTGAACAAATTTTAAAATAGCATCTGCACGAGCTGCTTCATTGGGAATAGATTTAATATCAGAAGGCAACAAATCTCTTACCGCGCCCATTTTCCCAAGCTCGATTCCAAAATCGTCTTCTTTCAAAATTGTTTTTCGAAGATCTTCCCAAGTCACAGAATATGATTTGAAGCCCCCTCTTACTTCATTCACGTTATTTCCATCTGTAATCGGAAAATTGGTACTTGCTAATTCTGCGCGAATCGCTGTACGATAGTTATCAACATTGTAAACGTATTTTTCGTCTTTATAAGCTTTAATATTTTCATACGCATATCTCACGGTTTTGTAACTTTCGCCATACAAATGTCTTTCGCCAACATCACGATGCGTTGGCCCTAGAGAACCTTGATAATTAACGCTATATCCTAGATAATTGGGAAAGTCAAAAACATATTCAAAATACTTAACAGGTACCGACGCTTCTACCATAACACGCGGAATCGCATAATAAAATGGTGTACTAAATTTGTACTTATATTCTAAGACAGAGCCATTTTTAACATTTGCAAAAGCAAATTTCAGGATATCAACATTTTTGGTTTCGTTGGATTTGAATCTAGATTCTTTATCAATATTTGTTGTAACAACTTTACCGTTTTCAAAGTTATAGGTTGCAGCTTTCAATCCGCTGACAGACTCGCGGTCGCCACCATTATATCTGAGAGGAATCTCTACATTTAGAAATTCTTTAGCATTATTTTTATCATAAATTTTAACTCTTTTGATAACTTCGAGTGTCATATATCCCGTATTATCAATTAAAAAATGATAAGCATTAAATAATATTTCGGCAGGCGCTTTGGGATCCGAAGTATTGGCAGTCGCTATAATGTCGTTTTGATCAAGTTTTGGAATATTTAAGAATTTATGTTGTCCAAAAAGCATTGTCCCAAACAACATCGCTGTCATTAGTATATTTTTTTTCATAAATTAAATTTTGTTTAATAATATTTTCGCGTTATCTGTGGTGTTAATTTTTTTTCTGAATTCTTGGTAAGCCTTAATTTGTTCAGGTTGCAACAACATTTTGTTAAGTTTCATCTGTCTTTCTACTACGACTTTCCCTTCTTGGTGACTTACTAAAAGTTGATATTCTCCAAATTCTGATGTCAACTTTGTTGCCTCGGGAATTGTTGCAATTGTATAATTTTGAGGAATACTATATTCAATCTCATAATGATCGTGGTAAGCAAACGGAATTTCCACTGGGCTAAAGCGCTCTTCGGAAGAATCTAAATAAAATCCGCTTTCAATAAACGGAACGACGCTGAAAAACATATCATCTCCCATTTTTTTGGAATAGTTATTCGCTTTAAAATCAAAATTAAGATTCAGTTTTGCTATATCGCGGTTATTGTCAACTTTCTGAATATTCAAATCTTGGAATTTCAGATTCGAATATATCGATTTCAAAGCATTCTTTTGATCATCTTTTGCGGCATTCGCCATGAATAGCATATAATCGTACAATCCGCCTGTAAAATTAAAATCAGCAACACCCGCTATCGAGTTATCTTCAAAAATTTTAGCGGATAATTTTAATTTTTCGTGGCTATCTTCGGTTTTATAGGTCGGCGTATCCATCAACTCTATACCATCTTCTTTAACCAATAGTACATTTCTGTTAGTATTATTAATCCCGATATGGTTAAAGGCAATATTTTGAGATGTATTTTCTAGCCATACATTTCCTTTCTCTGTCGGAACCATTAACACAATATGATTGCCTGCCATTTTAGGAAAATCTGCATCAAATCTTTTCGGTGTAAAATCAGAATTAATAATGGCATAATAAGCGGGAATCCCCGCTGCTTTCAACAAAACACGCATATAGTTGGTAAGACCTTTGCAGTCGCCATAACCTTTTCTTCGCACATCATCCGCAGGCAATGGTTGCCAACCACCAATGCCGATAGCAACGTTGACATAGCGCGTTTTATTTTGCATATATTGATACAGCGTTTTTACTTTTTCCGAAACGGTGCCTTCAAGCTTAAGATCATCAACTTCTTTTTGAATTTCTGGCGTTATCGTGGAGACTGGTTCTAGCAAAGTATTATACCAAATTCCAAAATCTTTCCAAGTTGTTAAATCTCCTTTTTTGCCAGCCAAACTAAATTTCTCTAAAGAAAATTCAGTCCGTGGTATTAATGTATAAATACTCGGAGCGTATTTTTCTTGTTTCAAAGCAGGAACATTGCTATACGAAAGCGTAAACTCGTTTTCGGTTCCGGATTCTTCGAGTTTGGCATACGACACTGGATTTACTTTTTTACGAAGCTTAACACCCGATTTATTAATAAGTTTTAATTCTGCTTTTTCTGTACTGACATTGGTTGTACGATACGGCATAAACTCTGGGATAAAAGCTGTACTGGAAGTAGTTAGCTCATAAGTTTCTTCTATGGTATAAGGATAATTAGAATTTGTAATTTCTAAATACAAAACTCGATCGTCTGTGTATAATCCAGAAGAGCCTGTACTACTTACATCTTGAAAATCACTTTTAGAATAAGATTGAATTTGCTTCCCGAACTCATCAAAAATCTTGATTTTCACACCACTTATCCTATCAAATTTATCATAATGAATGACCACATTGGCGTTTTTCTCTCCCGATTTATTGAGGATGGTTGTCGCTTTATTGTATTTGATATTGAGATTATCAAATGCGGATATCGTATAGATTTTAGAATCTTTTCGAATAACAGTAGTGGCATTTTTCCGCAATTCTGTAGGAATATTTGCGACCTGATATTGTTGCGATAAAAAATAACCACAACTAATACTAGCTGAGGCTATTAATATTTTTTTAAACATGTTGTGATTTGGTAGTTATTTAGGTTTTAAAATAAATTAAGCTGCACCATTGTCTGGTGTGAAGACACGTTGCGCCAATTCTTGATCAAAAAGATACATTGCGGACGGATTGTCCTTAACTCGATTAATTTTCGTAACCAAAAGCGATGCGCTGGCTTCTTCTTCCACCTGCTCGTTTACAAACCATTGCAAAAAAGTTGTGGTTGCAAAATCACTTTCTTCTGTTGCTGCTTTCACAATACTGAAAATGCTTTGTGTGACTAATTTTTCATGTTCAAAAGCTTGTTCAAAAATCTCTTCTGCACTATTGAAATTATGGGGTGGCGCATCCACTGTGCCCAAAATAACTTTTCCGCCAATATTGTTGATATAGTCAAACATTTTGTCGGAATGCATTAACTCTTCTTTGGATTGTACTCTAAAGTAATTCCCCATACCTTCTAAATCTTGAGCGTAACACCATGCAGACATCGATAAATACAACTGTGCCGCATATTGTTCTTTTGTTATTTGCTCATTAATAAGTTTAATAATTTTTTCCGAAACCATAATATTTTATTCTAGCTTCAAATATAATAAATATTTAACTTTATTTAACAAAAAAATAGGAGTAAACGCTTGTTCACTCCTACTCTTGATTTTGCATATCAATTATTTAGCTGTCTCCATTTTAGCTTTTCTAATTTGCTTATGTTCAGCCATTTTTTGTTTTTTCATTTCTTTCCATTTTGTGTATTGCTCTGGTGAAAGAATTTGTTTCATATCCTCATCACTTTTTTGCATTTTTGTTTTCATCTCTTGGCGTTGCATTTTCATTTCTTCTGCTTTTGCCGCTCTTTTTTTGTCTTGCAATTCTTTGATTTTTACAAGTTGTGCATCTGTCAAACTAAGATCTGTTTTCATCTTTGCTAAACGTTCTTGTTGTTTGGCTTCATAGTTTTGATGTTTTGCCTCTGGATTTTTAATTTTTGCCATGGGCGTTGTTTGCTGTGCGAAAGCGAAAGTTCCCAATACGACGAATGCTGAACTTAAAATCATTTTTCTCATTGTTTTAAATTTAAAAGTTAATTTTATCATTATGTCTTTTAGACAGCTTAATTTTATTAAAGTTAAATCATTAAATATTAAAATTTGTTAAATTAATTTCAAGCATAACTAAATTAAAATGGAGAAAGCTAAAAAAACTTTCTCCATTCCCAAAATAACACAAACACTAAAAAACTCACCTTCCTCTTGAAGTACTTTTGGTACTTCTCAAACCATCCACATTATTTCTTTGAGATCCTCTATTGCCTGAGCTTTTCATAGAGCTTGGTGTAGAGTTTCTTGAATTTTTTCTAATTTCTGACCCGTTAGATCTTACATCTCTGGTATTTCTCACAGAACTTTCTTTAAAATCTCTGTTTGAATTATCAGATGAATTTCTAATGTTTTTTACCTCATTATTTCTGATGTTAGAATTTGGATTAGTCGTTTCTATCATCGAATGGTTGCGGGAATTTCCATTTGTATTTCTTATTCCCGAACGGTTATCATTATCAGAAATCATATTTTGATTTCTAACCCCATTAGTATTAGAACGAATAGTATTAGATTTAGTATCCAACATGGCTACATTTCTTGTAGATTTCCAACTATCATTAAAATTCGAGCGGTCTACGTAGTATTTATTAATATTAACATTTTTATATTTCGGACGAACGTGATAATGTACAACATAATAAGTCGTTCTATAATTTTGGAAATATACAATTGGGCTTACGCCTTTATAATATTTTTTTTTGTACGTTACAAAAACCCGAGGTCCAAGAATTCTTTCCAACTCATAAAATCTGTCGTAGTACCAACGGTCAGGATTCATGCCATAATAAGCACTCCACGCCATATAAGACGGAAACCTATTATTAAGGCTAATAATCGCCTGAACTTGCCAAGGTGCTAATCGATAGGTATTAAAAAATCTATTCCAATTGACTCCAGAAATACTGTTGGTGTAATCGTTATAATAGTTTTGATAATAGGCATCGGGATAATAATCCGATGGATAATTGTAATAATAATCGTCGGGATAACTGTATTGATTATCATAATATTCGTAACCATAATAATCTGGATAAGTATCTTGATAATATTGTGAAAACGCAAAGCCACTTAGCATAAGCCCCATTGCAAGAATCATTTTTTTCATAATAAGGTGATTTTTAGCAAAACAAATTTTCTTGTTTACTCTATGATATACTTCATCAAAAAAAGTTAAAAGCAATTTTCACTTTTAACTCTTTTTATGTTTTTAAAGACTGCTATTCAGACACTTATTTTCGTCCAGAATCTTGAATCCAAGAAGCTATTTTTTGGTTAAAATCGGTTTCTGTTTTTAAATCTTCTAAATTAAGATGCATTCTGTAGCGCCAATAATGTGGAAAAATTGTGGGCATATTAATTCGCTCATCATCTATATTTGGATTCATCAAACGCGCATCAGTTGCCAGAAATTCCTGAATTGGGAAAATAGCCAACATCGCATGGGTGAACAGATGTTGTTTCATTATCATTTCAGAAAATTGGGGCAACAAATCCCAAGGTGCTGTTCCGTATTGCTGCAACTGTTCATTAAAATACTGCTGCGTCACATTACGATCCTCATGCCACCACTGCCTAAGTGTAGAACTATCGTGCGATGATGTGGTAACAACATTCATATAGCTTGCGTTTTTAGGATCGTAAAACGGAATATTCCCCGATGGCATACGCTGAACTTTGAGAGCGGTAATCGCAAACTCATCCATCACAATAGGAACAGAATCTGGAACCAAACCCAAATCTTCTCCACAAAACAGCATTTTTGTAGATGTTAACAAAGCAGTAAGCTTCTCCTTGGCTTTTTCGTACCACATCCTATCTTGTCGAACAAAGAAATAATCATTGTAAACTTCCGCCAACGTGCTGCGAGTGCTTTCCGGAAGATCAGCAAAAGACGGCGTATTGGCCATGTTAAAACGCGGATGATAGACTTCTTCACCTTGATCATTTTTTTTCGAGAATGAATAACACATTAGCTGCTAGAGCCAAAAGTTTTCTTCTTGCCAATCTTGTCGGCTTTCCTTGAAAAACTCAGTCAATTGTCTTTGCGAATCATATTCCGATTTAAATTGGTAAGTTCCATCATTTTTAGAATTCAGGAAATGCGACTTTACTAATTCAGTTTCATTCCCAAAAAGCTTGATTAAAATAGCATCCGTAATATAAGGCGTACAAAAACGCTCTTGATCAAAACTAATATTTTTAAGATTTAATTCTTCATTTGTCACAGGAATTGCTGGACAAAAATAACCTAAAACGCCTTGTGTTGCATCCATTGGTATTTTCCAAATTCTGAAAAACCCAAGAATATGATCCATTCGCATCGCATCAAAATAAGGTTCTAATAGCCTAAAACGTTTTTTCCACCACGCGTAAGAATCCGATTTCATCACTTCCCAATTATAAGTCGGAAATTCCCAGTTTTGTCCCAAATTCGAGAAATGATCTGGTGGTGCGCCCGCTTGAAAATCCATCTCAAAAAGTTCTGGTTCTGTCCAAGTTTCAACGCTATGACGATAAACTCCTATTGGCAAATCGCCCTTCAAAAAGACACCGAGTTAATGCGCATAATCAACAGCTTCTGACAACTGCAAATGCAACTGATATTGCACCCAAGCATGCATCATAACATCGGAGTAATCCTTGTGCTTTGTATCGTACATGGCAGCAACTTCTTAATCAGAATAAACTTTATGCGCTTCCCAAATATTGAAATTTGCTGTTTTATATTGATCTCGCAACACACAAAATGCCGCATATGGCAATAAGCTTTTTTTATTTTTTGAAATGTAACATTTCAGCGGATAAATTGGGAGTTGAAATACGATTGTCACCGCCTTCAATGAAAATGACTTGCTTGCTTTCGTTATCATAAATACCATATTTGTATTCAAAATTACAAGAAGCCGAAATTGTTAAAGCCACTTCCCAAACACCGAAATCCACTTCTTGCAAAGCAATTGCTTGGTCATATTGCCAAAGTCCTAGTTCTGAAATATCGCTAATTAAAATTATTTTCCAATTGGGATTATAAAGTGGCGCCTCGATACGGAAAAGATGCGTATGTGTTTTACGAAGCTTCACATTTTCTGGAGTGAAAGCGCTTTTTTTATTTTTAAAAATTTTATTATTAAGATAATTTTCTGGGAAATTTTTCCGATTCCAGGTATCCTGAATTTGATAGGAATCGAAAATGGGGTCTAAAAGTAAAAATGCGAAACAATTTCTTCTTCAACAACTTGTTTATCGATATTTAAAACTTGATACCGATAACAAATATCCTTAAAAAAATAATCCACTTGGCCTTCCCAAATGAAATGGGCTTGACAATCCAAATCATAAGATTGCCCGTATTTTTCATCTTTCAAAACTTGTAAAACCAGATGCTCACCAATTTTGTTTCATAATTAATTTTAAAATAAAGCTTCATCAAAAATGTTATTTGATTAAAATGAAAGTGTTATAAAATAACTTTTAGCGACTATAATTTAATAAAATATCGGTTTTAGAAAAAGATAAAATAAGGATATTAGTCTTTTTTAATACGCTTCAAAAATTCGGGAATATGCTTTTCCATAGCTATGACTAATCCTCCGGCATTTCTGGCTTTCACATACCGACGAACATCAGCTTCGGCCATGGTAAAATTTAAAAATGTATTAATTTGATCATTAGGAATTTCCGCGCTTTCAAAATAAGAATCTTCTATCTTGCTCCGGATCCATTGGATATCATCGACTTCGTCTTCATAACGATAAAGGCTTTTCATTTGGCGGGATTTTCCAGAAAAGACCTTATAAAGTCCATCCACATTTAGCGCACCAAAAATCATAGGTACCAATACATCTTTTGTCATTTCGGGCGCTCTCTCACGAGGTTTCTGGGGTGGCTTTGGTGTTCCTATCTCATTTTGAAGCCGTTCTGCACTATCATCAACTTTTAGAGCTGAAGCATCACTAATTTTACCTGTGATTTTGATATTAGAAACTGTAACTTCTTCGATTTCCTGAGCAGATTTAATCAAGTTTATCACATAATTTTTATCTGAAAAAGCTTCCAAGCTAACACGATCATAATTATCCTTTAAAAACCGAATCGTCTGACCTGGGTTAGCAGCAATGAAAAATTCACCGATAGTATTGGTATAGGTTTTTGTACCTGTGGTAACATTCACCACCAAGACATTGGGAATACGAAGTCCGTTTTCGGTCTGAACAATACCAGAAATTTGATTTTGTCCAAAACTTAGTATGGAAAAAAAGGTTAGAAAAAATAAAAGTGGCCTCAAATAGTTTTTTTTCAAAAGTAAGCTTTTGTAGATATTGAAAACCAATTTTAACGTCGATTAACAAGCTTTACAACTTTTTAAGAAAAAAGCCCCAAAATTGGGGCTTCGAAATTATATTGTTGTCAATCGCAAGGTATTGGTTTTACCACCATAATGGACTGGCATCGCATTAAGGTTGATGACAAAATCACCTTGTTCTACGAATCCATAATTGTGGGCCAACATATTAACCTGGATAACTGTTTCATCGGTGGATTTTTGCATGTCATAATAGAATGCACGCACGCCCCAAAGCAAATTAAGCATCGTAATAACTCGTCTGTTGGAACTAAATACGATAATATGAGCATCTGGTCTATGGGCGGAAATCTGGAATGCTGTATACCCCGACGACGTCAAAGTAATAATCGCCTCTGCGCCAGAACTTTTTACGATATCTACTGCAGAACGGCAAACCATATCTGTCACAAAACGGTCATCCACACAATTGATCTTTTCCTCAATTGGAGCATTTTGTTTTGCGTAAAGATGTGTTGTTTCTGTTGTTTTGACAATCTTCGTTATATTTTTGATAACTTCAACTGGATATTTTCCGACAGAGGTTTCACCAGATAACATTACCGCATCTGCACCGTCCATTACCGAGTTTGCCACATCGTTAACTTCTGCTCTTGTTGGTGTAAGGCTTGTAATCATGGTTTCCATCATTTGGGTTGCAATAATTACAGGTTTTGAATACAACCTTGCTTTATGCACCAGATTTTTCTGAATAACGGGAACTTGCTCCATTGGAACTTCAACACCTAGGTCTCCACGAGCCACCATCAATCCATCGCATTCGATAAGGATTTCATCGATATTTCTAACACCTTCTGGTTTTTCAATTTTAGCGATGATTGGTGTTTTTATTTTATTAGTTGGGTGGTTTTCGATAAGAGCCTTTAGATCTTTAATATCTTGTGCATGACGAACAAACGACAATGCGATCCAATCGACTTCTAGATCCAACATAAAGTTAGCATCTTGGATATCTTTTTCTGTCAAAGCTGGTAAAGAGACATCGGTATTCGGAAGGTTAACACCTTTCTTGGAACTAAGAGGTCCTCCTTGTATGGTTTTTGCACGTACGGTATCTTTTTCATTGGTTTCGATAACTTCTAAAACCAATTTACCATCGTCTATCAGAATACGTTCTCCAACTTTAACATCTTGTGGAAATTTCTCATAAGTCATATAAACTTTGGTAGAATCGCCTTCAACCTTCTCATTGGTAAAGGTTAAAACATCTCCAGGATTAAGGAAAGAACCTTCTTTAACGACGCCGACTCTCAGTTTTGGGCCTTGCAAATCTCCCAAAACGGCTACCGAGTAGCCATATTCTTGATTAATCTCGCGAATAGTTTCGATATTACGTTTTACAATATTGTAATCGGCATGCGAAAAATTTATCCTAAAAACATCAACGCCTGCTTTCACCATTTGGATCATCGTTTCTTTGTCAGAAGACGCAGGGCCTAGTGTTGCAATGATTTTAGTTTTTTTTAAATTCTTATTCATAGTATTGAATTATTTGATAGAGTTCTGTATCTGCTGACAGATTGAACTCTTGTATTGGAAAGAACAGTTTTTCCGGCAGCAAAATTACTGAAAAATCCGCAAACGAATCCGATGAGGTTATAACATAATCAACGTCATGATGATCATTTAATAAAAACTTCACATCCTCTTCATCTTCAAACAGTAAAGTTTGTTCTTTCTTTTTATGGGTAACAATAGATTTGTTGGAGATTAACCTCCAGCAATTTTTGTTTGACTTATCATAAGCCTCATAGCAAGCGAAATGGTAATCGTTATAAACGCCCTCGAAAACAATATCGAAACTGCGCTTTAGATTAAAAATATTGGCATTGTTAAGGTGAAAAAAAACTTCGGGATGTGGCAAATTACTAGCAAGACGCATCAATCCAATTTCGATGCACTCTTCATCTTCAAAATCAAGAAATAGTTGTTTGCTTTTCAATGATTTGCTCTTTTTTATTTAACATATAAAATGCGCGTTGAGCGGCTTTTTCTTCGGCTTTTTTCTTAGAAGATTCTGAAGCATTTGCTATTTTTTCGTCTTCTAACCAAACATTACAACGAAATGCAATCTGCTTGCCAACCAAATGTTCTTCGCAAGTTTCGTATTTTATAGATAGTTTTTTCTTCTGGCTCCATTCTAATAACAAACCTTTGTAACTGATAATTTTGTTTTCTAGTTTATTAATTTCATCAGGCGGAAGAATTTTTTCAAGGACAATTTTTTTACAGGCTTCATAATCGACGTCCAAAAACAGAGCACCCACAAAGGCTTCTAGTAAATTGCCCGCAATATTTTCGCTTAACGTGACACTATTATCCGTAAATATTAATTTGGTTAATCCTAATTGTTCTCCTAGTTTATTAAGATTTTTTCGGTTTACAATTTTGGATTTCATTTGTGTAAGATAGCCTTCATTAGCTTCGGGATATCTTTGGAACAAATAGCAAGAAATAATAGAACCCAATACCGAATCTCCTAAAAACTCTAGCCGTTCATAGTTTTTCTTTTCAGAATTTCGACCCGAAACTTTCAATGAAAAGGCTTCTCGAAAAACTTCAAGATTATTAACTTGATAGCCTACGAGAGCTACAATTTCTTTTTGAAACTTAATGTCTTTTTGAGAAAGTGCGTTGCGTTTTCTTTTTATTAGGAATTTAGAAAGCAAATTCTTCAACTCCATAATAATTTAGATTTTTTTGAAAAGGACACAAGCGTTATGACCTCCGAATCCGAAAGTATTACTCATTGCAATTTCCACGTTTTTCTCAACAGCATTATTAAAAGTGAAGTCTAATCTAGAATCAATCTTTTCATCGTCTGTAAAGTGGTTAATTGTTGGTGGAATAACGCCATGAATAATAGTGCCCAAAGCTGCAATAGCCTCGATAACACCAGCAGCACCTAATAAATGCCCCGTCATAGACTTAGTAGAATTAAGGTTGATATCATAGGCATGCTCACCTAACAATCTTGCAATAGCGTTAGACTCTGCAATATCTCCTAACGGCGTAGAGGTACCATGCATATTGATGTGGTCTACCTCGTTAGCAGAAAGTCCCGCATCTTCTAAACAATTTTTCATTACAAGATATGCGCCCAATCCTTCTGGATGTGGAGCTGTCATGTGGTGCGCATCTGCGCTAAGACCTCCTCCGGCAAGTTCTGCATAGATGGTTGCACCTCTTTTAACAGCGTGCTCATACTCTTCCAAAATAATACATCCTGCACCTTCTCCTAGTACAAATCCATCTCTGTCTTTGTCAAATGGTCTAGAAGCAGTTTTAGGATCATCATTTCTTGTAGAAAGGGCCATCAATGCATTGAATCCTCCCATACCACTAGCTGTTACAGCAGCTTCTGACCCACCACAAACGATAACATCAGCTTTACCTAATTGGATAAGCATTTTGGAATCGATAAGAGCGTTAGCCGATGATGCACAAGCCGAAACGGTTGTATAGTTAGGACCATGGAAACCAAATTCGATAGAGACATTCCCTGGTGTAATATCAGCAATCATTTTTGGAATAAAGAATGGGTTAAATCTTGGTATTCCATTAGACGCAGCAAATCCTAAAACCTCTTTTTCAAAAGTTTCTAATCCGCCAATTCCTGAGCCCCAGATAACCCCAACTCTGTTTTTGTCAACATTGTCTTCGATAAGACGACTATGTGCAATCGCTTCTCGTGCTACAATCTGACCAAACTGAGAGTTACGATCCATTTTTTTTGCTTCTTTTTTATCGAAGTAATTAAGTGGATCAAAATTTTTGACTTCGCAAGCAAATTTTGTTTTAAAATTAGTGGAATCAAAAAGAGTAATGGGAGCAGCACCGCTCTCACCCTTTACAAGACTGTCCCAATATTCTTTTGCATTATTTCCTACCGGTGTAATGGCACCAAAACCTGTAACAACTACTCTTTTTAATTCCATATAATTTTTTAAAATCTCTAATTAATTTTTAGAAAATATTATTTGTTTACTACTTCTTCGATGTAAGCGATAGCGTGACCTACAGTAGTAATTTTTTCTGCTTGATCATCAGGAATCTGAATGTTAAATTCTTTTTCGAATTCCATGATAAGTTCTACAGTATCCAAAGAATCTGCTCCTAAATCGTTAGTGAAGCTAGCTTCTGGAGTTACTTCTGTTTCTTCAACGTCAAGCTTATCAGCGATGATAGCTTTTACTCTTGATGCAATGTCTGACATAGTATTTATTTTTAATTAATGTTAATTTGGTGCAAATATATAAAATTTCAATTCAAAATGATTAAATTTTATGATTCGTATTTTATAAAAACACAACCAAAAGATTATCAGTTGATTTAAAAGCTAAAAATTTTCACCAAACGAAATTTACATATTAATTTTAATAATACCTCGCTTTTAACCATCAAAAGTTTATTTTTTCATAATTTTGCTTATTATAATTAGTTTTAAAAAATGGCGGAACATTTTGATAATGACGATGACCTTTTCACAGGTAAAGAACATACACCACTTCGCGAAGATGCATTTGCACTAAGTCCTCAGCAAAAAATTGATAAAATCCAAGGTCTTTTTGGTGAGATCATGGAAACGCTAGGACTCGATATGACGGATGATTCCCTAAAAGACTCTCCAAAACGTGTTGCCAAAATGTATGTTAACGAGATTTTCGGAGGATTGCTTCCCGAAAACAAACCTGGTATTTCGACATTTTCTAATAAATACAAATACCGTCAAATGCTTGTAGAAAAAGACATTACAGTCTATTCTTTCTGCGAACATCATTTTTTGCCAATTATTGGGCGTGCTCATGTTGCTTACATCTCAAATGGTGAAGTAATTGGTTTATCAAAAATTAATAGAATTGTTGACTATTACGCCAAAAGACCACAAGTACAAGAACGATTAACCATGCAAATCGTAGAAGCGCTGAAAGAAGCGCTTGGCACCAAAGATGTCGCTTGCATTATCGATGCCAAGCATCTTTGCGTGAATTGTCGTGGCATAAAAGACACTGCTAGTTCGACAATTACAGCAGAATTAAGTGGTATTTTCCGTACCAATCCAATTACGCGACAAGAATTTTTACATTATGTGGGAAACCACGCCAAAGTGGATTAATTTGATTTAAAAATTTGATAATTAATATTATGACTAAATTTAGGACAACACAACACCAGATTTTTATTACAACTATTATTTGTTGTGATAATACTTGCTGTGTTTCAGCTTAAATTTCATTTAATAATTATCATAAACCAATTACTTTTATAACATAACAATGCAACTGAAAATATACAATTCTTTAACCGGAGAAAAAGAAATATTCCAACCAATACTAGAAGGCAATATCGGCATGTACGTCTGTGGCCCAACCGTTTACAGTAATGTGCATTTAGGGAATGTCCGAACCTTTTTGTCTTTCGATTTTATCTATCGAAGTTTGGTATTTTTAGGATATAAAGTTCGTTATGTGCGCAACATTACAGATGCTGGACATTTAACGGACGATGGCGACATCAATAATGACCGCTTTATCAAGCAATCGCGTTTGGAGAAATTAGAACCCATGGAAATTGTACAGAAATACACTGTTGATTTTCATGATGTTTTAAAAAAATTCAATCTTCTACCTCCAACGATTGAACCGACGGCTACAGGCCATATTGTAGAACAAATTGAGTTAACAAAAACGCTTATCGAGAAAGGATTTGCCTACGAAAGCAATGGTTCTGTGTATTTTGATGTGATTGAATATAACAATCGCGGACTTAATTATGGAGAACTTTCAAGAAGAAATATCGAGGAGCTTTTTGCCAACACGCGCGATCTTGACGGACAAGATGAAAAGAAAAATCCACAAGATTTTGCCCTTTGGAAGAAAGCATCTCCGCAGCATATCATGAAGTGGATTTCCCCATGGGGAGAAGGTTTCCCAGGATGGCATCTCGAATGTACCGCGATGAGTACCAAATATCTTGGAAATAAATTTGATATCCACGGTGGCGGAATGGATTTAAAATTTCCACACCACGAATGTGAAATCGCTCAAGGAAAAGCTTGTAATGGTGAAGAGCCAGTTCGCTATTGGATGCATGCCAATATGCTAACGATGAATGGACAACGTATGTCCAAGTCAACTGGCAATTACATTCTTCCCATGGAATTAATCACTGGAAATAACAACTTTTTTGAAAAAGCATTTCATCCAAGTATATTGAGATTTTGTTTTTTACAAGCACATTACAGAAGTGTTTTAGACATTTCCAATGACGCGATGTTGGCCAGCGAAAAAGGCTTTAATAGGCTAATGGATGCTGTAAAAACCTTAGATTATTTGGAGGCTTCTAAAGAGTCAAGCATCAATATAGAAAATTTAAAAACTAAAGTCGTTGATGCCTTATTAGATGATTTTAATAGTCCAATATTGATGGCTAATCTGTTTGAAATTGTTAAAACAATTTTTGCGATTAAAGACAAAAAGGAAACTATCAACCAAGCCGATCTTGATGATTTAAAACGTTTTGTACACGACATTGTTTTTGAAGTTTTGGGCTTACAAAGCATTGAAGAAAACAATAGCGAAAAACTAGATCAAGCTTTAAAAATCTTAATTGAATTAAGAAATCAAGCGCGAAAAGCTAAAAACTGGGAACTTTCTGACCAGATTAGAGACCAACTTTTGGAACAAGGCATTGAACTAAAAGACAGTAGAGAAGGAACAAATTACCAACTTTTATAATAAGTTTCGGCGCCCTTTAGGCGCCGAAACTTATTTTACATCTATTAAAAATATTTAATCACAAAAAATTAAATATTACCAACTACAGTTTTTGTAATGGTGAATTCCTTTAAGGCTAAAGTTGACAATTCTACGCCATAACCCGATTGTTTTGCTCCACCAAATGGTAAACGCGCATCCGAGCTTGTTGATTTATTAATCGAAACAGTACCAGATTCGAGATTATCAATAAAAAATTGTGCTCTTTCCTTATTCTTTGTCCAGATTGCATTTCCTAATCCAAACGGAATATCATTCGCTATAGTCAAAAGTTCTTCGTCCGACTCTCCCACCATCACCATTGCCAAAGGCCCGAACAACTCTTCTTGCAAAATAGGATTACCAGTCTCAACTTTGATAACGCCAGGCGTCAACTCTTGATCTGACACGCGTACCAAAGGAATGATTACCTCAGCGCCATTTGCTAATGCCTTTTCGTATTGAGCAACCAAATCATCAGCGAGATCTTTTCTGGCCATTTTAGAAATCCTCGTTTCTTTATCCATTGGATCTCCAGGTACATAACTACGATATTCTTCCAAGAAAATGGCCAAGAAATCTTGTTCTACTGATTTCTGTATCAAAAATCGTTTTGCAGCATTACAAACTTGTCCTGTATTTTGAAGTTTTCCTCGCGGCCCTTCTTTAGCGGCTTTTAGAATATCGGCATCATCCAAAACAATGTACGCGTCGCTTCCTCCTAATTCCAAAACAGACTTTTTAATATTTTTACCAGCGATAGAAGCTACTTCGCCACCAGCTTTTCCACTACCTGTCAAGCTAACGCCTTTCACATAAGGATTTTCTAAAATCTCTTGAATTTCTTTGTGGCCCACTTCAAAATTCTGAAATACAGCTTTTGGAAAACCAGCTTCTAAAAATAATTTTTCTATCGCGTTACCTGTACCAAAACAAATTGAAGCATGTTTTAAAACCACAACATTTCCCGCTAAAATTGCAGGCACTGCGAATCTCAAAACTTGCCAGAAAGGAAAATTCCATGGCATAACGCCCAAAATAATCCCCATTGGCGCATGGTGAACTTCAGAAATATTAAACTCAGTTTTAATAGTTTCAGATTTTAAAACATTAGGACAATTTGCGTAATAATCTAGCATTCCTGCTGTTTTATTAATCTCAGCAATCGATTGTGTAATCGGTTTGTACATTTCGTTGGTAATGGTCGTGGCATAAGACTCAACATTTGCTCTCATAACTTCTGCCATTTTCACAAAATATTGTTGACGTTCTTCAAAACTTATTGTTTTCCAATTAAGGAAAGCTTGGTTACCTGCTTCTAATTTAGCTTGTATATTCATAGTAAAAAATTCTGCACATAAGGTGTGCCAGAAACTTATTTATAAAATAAAAATTAAAGTTAATGATGATAGAAAGTATCTGTCTATTTTCGCCTAAAAAGCAAAACAGAATTGAGGAAAATCAGCAGTAAGTCTAGTGTTATCCAAATACTGATTTTCATATTGTCGTATTTCAAAATTCCAACTTGGTCTGACGCAATCCCCGAAAGCTTTTGACTTTGGTTAATATAATTACGCACCTCAACAATCTGGTCTTTATCACCTGCTGGCACTGCATGTTGTGAAAAATAAACCAATCGGGATTTGTTAAGATAGCCCGCAATCCAAAACTCATTGGATTTTTGCATATTAAGATATTCTATCCTATAAAAATCTGGTCGAATTTTACCAACATGTTTGGACATATATTTTTTGGTATTTTCCGCATCAGAAACACGAATAATATAAAAATCCAAAGGCTGTGGTAAGTGATTAATAACTTGCACCGCCATGGAGTTTTCCAAAAATTGGCTCAAACTTTTTTCTATAAACAAATATGTAAAATAGGCTATACTTCCCATCACAATAACAAATCTAAAAATCTTGCTTACAACCGCAAACCGACCTTTTTTGTACAAAGACAAAACTAAGGCTACGCATAACAATAAGAAAATCAGAAATATTATTAAATACATAATGCAAAGATAAGAAAGCTTTTGAAACTAGCGCTTAGTCCACATTCCATTCTTTATAAAACTGATCTAGGAAGTCTAGCATATACTGGTGTCTTTCTTCGGCCAATTTTTTCCCAGCGCTCGTATTCATCATGTTTTTCAGAAGCAATAGTTTTTCATAAAAATGATTGATGGTCGTCCCATTCGATTTTTTATATTCTTCTTTTGACATACCGATTTTTGGCAAAACTTCTGGATCGTACATCAAATTATTTTTGAAGCCTCCAAAATTAAAAGTCCTTGCAATGCCTATCGCGCCAATCGCATCAATCCTATCAGCATCTTGTACAATTTGTAATTCTACAGGAATTTCTTCGGGAAGATTATCTCTATTTTTAAACGAAATATGATTAATAATAAACACTACTTTTTCGATTTTTTCTTCTGGATAAGCACAGTTTCTCAAAAATTCTGAAGCAATTTTCGGCGCCAAACTTTCATCACCATTATAAAATTTCGGATCGGCAATATCGTGAAACAAAGCACCCAATTCTACAATTTCTGAATCACAATTTTCAGTCTTTGCAATTTTTTTGGACAATTTCCAGACTCTTTCGATGTGATACCAATCGTGTCCAGCTTCTGCACCTTTTAGCTTTTGCTTTACAAATTCTATTGTTTTTTCAATTGTAGATTCCAAATTTTTAGTTTTAAATTAAATAATCTCTTGTTTTAAAATTTCCCAAAGCTTTTGGTTATAACTTCTAAAAAAGTTAACATGTCCAATTTTTCCCACTTCGGATTCGCTTTTTGTTAACAAACGATAACTTGGTTTTAGTTTTGGATAGCTTAATTTCAGTAAAGCTTCAACTCCTTTTTGGGTCAACCATTCGTCATCATCAGCATAAAGGACAAAACATTCTTTGGTCAATTCTTTAGATATATTAGTGTTAGAATGTTCTAGTAAATAATCTGTCGACTTTGATTTTAAAATTAAATTTCGCCAATCAAATCCAACACCTGCTGGCAAACTTTCTCCCAATCCAAAATGATGCGCAGGAAAATAACCGAATAATTTAGTTGACAAAGGTTGTACAATTCCAAATCCCAAATAAGCTGAAATTTTGGTTTTAAAATTCAAATTGCCGACATAAGCATTCTGTGTGGCAACAAATAAAACTTTCTGAAAAATTTCAGAATGCGGGCTCATGCCCAAAATTAAAGCACCAACGCTGTGACCAAGAAGATATTTGGAATAATTTTGAAAATGTTTTATAACATACTCTGTAAGCGCTTTGAAGTCAAGATTGCCCCAATCACGCATTGTTGCAGAAAATGAGTTTAATTTTCTCGGTTTAGAAAGTCCAATACCGCGATAGTCATAGGTTATTACCGTAATTCCATTTTGAGCTAGATATTGTGCAAATCCGAAATACATTTGTTGTTTCACACCCGTTGCAGAATTGACAATCAAAATCTTGTGATGATTTTCTTCTTCGGGCACGAATAAAGTACAAGCCAAAGGATATTGATCTTCAGCTTTAACAACAAACTCCTTCATAAAATTTTTAATTATTTAACTTCCTTAAGGCTTGGAAGTCCTTTCTGAGAATCGAGTTGATTGGCTACATGAAGGGCTATTTTGTTTCCAAATTTCACGCAAGTTTCGATATCATTTTGGTGAAGATATGCTATTGCAAAACCCGATGTAAAGGCGTCCCCCATTCCCATTTTGTTAACCATATTTTCTGGATTTTCGCGAAAATATTTCATTTCGCTGCCATCATAGTAACTTGTAGAATTGGCATCGTCTCTCAGAAACAATTTGTTGGGAAGGCTCTTCATGATGCTTTCCACCGGTTCGTTTTCAAAAATGATTTTAATGTCGTGATTTTTTGCAACAATAAAAGTTGCTGCATCAATAACAGTTTTGGACAAATATGCCGCTGGCGCAGCATAAACACCTAGTTTTTTGTTATATTTTTTGCATTTCTCTGCTACATAATTGATAGTTTCGGTTGGGATTTCCATTTGTATCAAAACCATGTCTGCTGCCTGAAAAAAACGATCAGCTTCATCTATGTAACGTTTATTAAGTTTATAATTGGCTCCAGGAATTACCACAATAGCGTTGCCTTCTTTGGAGGTTGTAACATAAGCTGTTCCTGTAGGCTCATCTGTTTCGTTAACAAAAGCGACATTAACCCCTTCGTCATCGAGATTTCTGATAACCTGTTGCCCATAAGGATCCATGCCGACACAGCTTACCAAATAGACATTCGCGCCGAGCTTTGCAGTAGCAATGGCTTGATTAGCTCCTTTTCCACCAAGAAAACTTTTGGACTCCGATGCTAAAATGGTATCATTAGCCTGTGGAATTTTGGATGTTTCTAAAACAAAATCTATAGATGAACTTCCTACTACAACAATTAAAGGACGCTTTTGTATAACTTTTATCATACTTTTGTATTTATTGAATTTCTATAAATTCTGTAACAAATTTTATAGGTTGTTTCGCTTTGTTGTAACCGATGTAAGAGGCATAAAAACCTTCACCGTAACCCGCCTCGAAGGCCAAAAGATTAGCTTTCTCTTCTGGATATGGTTTCATCATCGCGAATTGATCAATCGCGCCATTGCTATCGTAAAAATACGTATGGAAAAACTCTTCGTAAATGCCTAAAAAGTCAACGCCTTTCTTGTGAAAAAGTTCTTGTTCGTAGTCATTTAATCTTTGTTGAGAGTCCAAATCCATAAGTGCTGCCATCCCCGATTCTACAGGAAAACCAAAGATTTCACCCTCTTCTAAATCTTCTAATTTTTGGTTATCGCACAATGCCATCACCCAACTATCAACATCTCCCGATTCAAAAATAATTTCCGAATAAGCGACGCAATTGCTGCTAATCTCCTTATGGATCATAATGGAAAAATCTCCTTTCGGAAACAATTGGTTAAAAGCAGTTTTGTCCGGTGTTATAATGGGATCGCACGCAACCAATCGTCCAGACGACAAATGTAGAACACCCGCCTCAAAGCTTTCTAGAAGCGGGTTTTCTACAAATGATTTTGAAAATAGTTTCGTGATATTTTCTATATGATTCATTCTTGTGAAAGTAAAGAATAATTCTTTAGTATTATAATGTTTTTAATTTTTCTTCTAAAATCGCTATTTTTTCCATAGCATCATTCTTTTTCTTCAATTCGTTATCCACAACTTGTTGTGGTGCGCCAGCCATAAATTTTTCATTTGATAATTTTTTCTCCACAGAAATAAGGAAACCTTTTAAGTATTTTAATTCTTCTTCTGTTTTGATTTTTTCTTCAGCTAAATCTAAATTTTCACTCAACGGAATAGAACATTCTGTTGAACCAACTAAGAAACTAAAGCTAGGCTTATCGGTCTTTTCATTGAAATGAATATTTTCGATATTCGCAAGTTTGAGAATTACCGCTGCATTTTCGAAATTTGAAACATTGGTAAATAATTCAATTTTTTCTCTTGGCGAAATTGCTTTGGATTGACGATAGTTTCTAATGCCCGAAATGACTTCTTTAGTAAAATCAAAATCAGCAATTATTTTATAGTCAACTTTTTCAGCTTTTTTTTGTTGAACAACTATCAAAGCATTATTAACATCCCGTTTTGCTATGATTTGCCAAATTTCTTCTGATAAAAATGGCATGAATGGGTGTAACAATTTCATTAATTCTTCAAAGAAACTAAGCGTTTGGTTATAAACTTCCGCACTAATCGCTTCGCCAAAATTTGGTTTTATCGCCTCCAAATACCAAGAGCAGAAATCGTCCCAAATCAATTTATATAAAACATGCAACGCATCAGAAATTCTGAATTTAGAGAAATGGTCATCCATCTCTGCGATACTCTTATTAAGCTGTTGTGCAAACCAATTAATCGCTTGTTGATCGGCATCATTAGGAGCCATATTTTCATCTTTTGTCCAACCTTGCGTTAACTTGAAGGCATTCCAGATTTTAGTAGCAAAATTACGTCCTTGAAGCATCAAATCTTCATCAAACAACAAGTCGTTACCCGCCGCAGAACTTAATAAAATCCCTACACGAACGCCATCTGCACCATATTTATCTATCAGATCAATAGGATCTGGTGAGTTGCCCAAAGATTTGGACATTTTGCGACGTTGTTTATCGCGTACAATTCCCGTGAAATATACATTCTTAAAAGGAATTTCTTTTCTATACTCCAATCCAGACATAATCATACGTGCCACCCAGAAGAAAATAATATCCGGACCAGTCACCAAATCTGAAGTTGGATAGTAATAGTTAATATCTTTATTGTCGGGTTCTAAAATCCCTTCAAAAACAGAAATTGGCCATAACCAAGACGAAAACCAAGTATCTAAAGCGTCTTCGTCCTGTTTTAGATTTGAGATTTGAAGATCTGAGATTTGAGATTTTTCTCTTGCTAAAACCAAAGCATCTTCTATTGTCTCTGCTACAACAAAATCATTTTCTCCATCTCCATAATAGAAAGCTGGAATCTGCTGTCCCCACCACAATTGACGCGAGATGTTCCAGTCGTGAACATTCTCCATCCAATGTCTGTAAGTATTTTTGAATTTTTCTGGATAAAACTTCACCTCATCATCCATTACAACATCCAAAGCAGGTTTTGCCAAAGTACTCATTTTCAAAAACCACTGAACAGAAATTTTCGGTTCAATAACGGCGCCAGTTCTTTCGGAAGTTCCAACTTTGTTGGTATAATCTTCTGATTTTAAAAGAAGTCCCTTTTCGTCAAGCTCTTTTGCAATTTCTTTTCTTACAACAAAACGATTCTTTCCAGAATAATGCAATGCATGGTCATTAAGATTAGCATCATCATCCATAGAGTCTATCATTGGCAAATCGTGTTTTTTACCAATTTCATAATCGTTAAGATCGTGCGCTGGTGTAATTTTAAGCGCACCAGTCCCGAACTCAATATCAACATAATCGTCTTCAATAATAGGGATTTCGCGATTAACAATTGGCACAATAACTTTTTGACCTTTCAGGTGTTGATAGCGCTCATCAGCAGGGTTGACACAAACCGCAACATCCCCAAAAATAGTTTCTGGACGCGTTGTCGCCACGGTCAAGAACTCATCCGAGCCAAGGATTTTATATTTTAAATAGAATAATTTTCCGTTTTGCTCTTTGAAAATAACCTCTTCATCAGAAATGTTTGTTTTAGCTTCTGGATCCCAGTTAATCATCTTGTAACCGCGATAGATAAGACCTTTGTTGTATAAGTCAACAAAAACTTTAATAACCGATTTTGACAAATTATCTTCCATTGTGAATCGCGTACGATCCCAATCGCAAGAACAACCAAGTTTTTTGAGCTGCTCCAAAATCGTTCCTCCATATTGATGGGTCCAATCCCAAGCATGCTTTAAGAATTCTTCTCTACCAATATCTTTTTTAGAAATACCTTGTTCTTTAAGTTTAGCAACAACTTTAGCTTCGGTTGCAATAGAAGCGTGGTCTGTTCCTGGCACCCAACAAGCATTGAAACCTTGCATTCTTGCTCTTCTCACCAAAACATCTTGAATGGTATTATTCAACATGTGTCCCATGTGAAGGATCCCTGTAACGTTAGGTGGTGGAATAACAATTGTGTAAGGTGGTCTATCATCTGGCGTTGAATGAAAATAATTATTTTCTAACCAGTAACTGTACCATTTTTGTTCTGTCTCTTGTGGGTTATATTTATTTGCAATCTGCATTATTAATAATTTTTGGCTTATTATTTGCAAAAATAAGATAAACAAAATTATTTATAGAAATATTTAAATTATATTTATAACTTTGATTCTTAGTAATTTTAAAATTAAATTAACAAAACAAGAAATAATATGAAAAAGACACTTTTAGGATTGGTAGCTCTATTAAGCTTTGGATTAGCATCTGCACAAACAATTTCTTTTGACAAAACAGTTCACGATTACGGAAAAGTAGCACATGGTGCTGATGGTCACACATACTTCACTATCACCAACACTGGTAAAGAACCGCTTATTTTATCTGACGTAAAACCAGCATGTGGTTGTACAACACCAGAATGGAGCAAAGATCCAATTCTTCCAGGAAAATCTACTAAAATAAAAGTTGGATACAATACAAATTTAAACGGAGCATTTAGCAAGCCTATCGAAGTATTTTCTAACGATGCCCAAAACCCAAGATCAGTATTAATCATAAAAGGCGAAATCATTGGCGCAGCAGGCCAACAGTTAGAAGTTGCACCTATGAAAGCACAAGCTGCACAGGCACCAGCTATGCAATCAAGAAAAGCGGCACCAGCTAAAAAAGCAGCTTTAAAATCGGCAACACCTGTTGCATTAGAAGCTAAAAAATAATTAGTAACTATTTATAAAATTAAAAAAACCGCTTTATTTAAGCGGTTTTTTTATTACTTTTAACCAAAAAGCAAATTATGAAGCCCATAGAAACCAAAGATTTTCTAGTCAGTAAGAAAGATTTTAAATTATCCGATCACAAAACCGACTACAAAGCCGACATACCAAAAGAAGAAGGCCAGCAACTTCTCCACATCGAGAAAGAAAAACTTTACGACTTACAAGAAAAACTTTATGCCGATAATAGCCAATCACTTTTAATTGTTATCCAAGCGATGGATGCAGCAGGAAAAGACAGCCTTATAGAACATGTCTTCGGCGGTGTTAATCCACAAGGTTGCACCGTAACCAGTTTTAAAACACCAAGTTCTAAAGAATACAATCATGATTTTTTATGGCGCCATTATTTAGCTATTCCAGAAAAAGGCAAAATTGGTATCTTCAACCGCTCGCATTACGAAAGTGTTTTGGTCTGCAAAGTTCATCCTGAATACAATCTTAAAGAACGCGTATGGGATAATGTTAAGGATTTTGATAAGAAATTTTGGGAAAACCGCTACGAAAGCATCAGAAATTTTGAAAAACATTTGACCAACAACGGAACCAAAATTATTAAATTCTTTTTAAACGTTTCTAAAGAAGAACAAAAACAGCGTTTTCTGGATCGCATCAACGAAGAGGATAAAAATTGGAAATTTGCCAGTGGCGATGTTGTTGAACGCGGTTATTGGAAGGACTACATGAAAGCTTATGAAGAAGCCATCCAAGCAACCAACACAGATTACGCCCCTTGGCATATTATCCCAGCCGACAAAAAATGGTACACTAGACTTTCTGCGCTGCAGATTATTATCGAGACTTTGGAAAATATGAATCTTAAATTCCCCGAAGTTAACAAAGAAGAAAAAGAAGCCCTACAAAAAGCAAAAATAGAATTAGAGAACGAAAAATAAAATTTTAAAATGGATTGGTTATCATTGTTGGTGGGACTTGTAGCTGGCATAATCATTGGGATACTGGTTTTGTATTTTTATTATCAAACTAAAATCAGTACAAAAACTTTAAGTTTTGAAAAAGAAATTTCGAGTCTGCATTCGGAAGTGTCTTTTTCAAAATCAAATCTTGAAAATTCTGAAAAGCAAAAAGAAAATCTCCAACTTAAAAATGATGATCTCGAGTCCAAAGTTTTTGAATATCACCAAAAACTAGCAGAACAAAATGCAGACAATCTCAATCTTGTTCAACAATTGGATGATATTAAATTTGATTTAAAACAACTTCAAGACAAACAAGAAGTTTTGCTAAATGACAAACAAACTTTAATTGCTCAAAATGCAGAATTAAACGCTCAAAATAAAAATTTTGAAATCCTTCTTAAAAACCAAAAAGAAGAAATAGAAAAATTACAAAAGCAAAGCCAACTTCATTTTGAAAAAATGGCGAACCAAATACTGGAAGAGAAAACCGAAAAATTCACCAACCTCAACCAACAACATCTCAAATCCATTTTGGAACCATTTGGTAAGAACCTGGACGACCTTAAAAAAACGGTACACGAAACCTACGATAAAGAAAGTAAAGAACGATTTTCATTAGGCGAAAAAGTGAACGAACTAAAACTTCTCAACCAACAAATTTCGCAAGAAGCCAACAAACTTACCAAAGCTCTGAAAGGCGAAAGCAAAACCCAAGGCAACTGGGGCGAAATGATTCTCGAAAGTATTTTGGAAAAATCTGGATTAACAAAAAACCGAGAATATTTTCTAGAACACGAGTTGCGAGACGATCATAAAAACCCAATCTATTCTGAGTTTTCTGGTAAAAAAATGCGTCCCGATGCGATTATCAAATATCCAGACCAACGCAATGTGATTATCGACAGCAAGGTATCGCTCACCGCTTTTATCGAGATGGCAAATGAGGAAGACGTTGACATTTTTAAAATTAAACAAAATCAACATCTTGCTTCTATTAAAAACCATATCAACGAGCTCAGCAACAAAGCTTATGATGACTTTGACAAATCATTAGATTTTGTGATGCTTTTCGTTCCGAGCGAAGCGGCTTACAACGCGGCTTTGCAAGCGGACACGCAGTTATGGAATTACGCCTACGACAAACGGATTTTGTTACTAAGTCCTACCAATCTTATCACTTCGCTAAAGCTAATTGCCGATCTTTGGAAGCGTGAATATCAAAATAAAAACGCTATGGAAATTGCAGAACGTGGCGCCAAACTTTATGATAAATTTGTGAGTTTTGTGGACAAATTGGAAAAGATTGGAAAAAGTATCGACCAAGCGCAATCCTCTTATGATGAAGCTTACAAACAATTATCAACAGGTAACGACAACTTGGTTTTACAAACTGAAAAACTTCGAAAACTCGGTTTGAAAAATAAAAAACAACTGTCCAATGGCATGACCGAAACATCTAAAGAAGTGTAACAAAAAAGTTTCAGGGAAATCCTGAAACTTTTTTGTTATTTAGCCCTGATGGAAGCGGCATCCTTTTGTTGAGGCGGCTGAGCGAAGCGAAGTCGGCGAAACAAAAGATACAGCGGACAGCGGGAAAAAGCTCCTAATAATTATCTATTAAGTAATTTGGCTACTTCTGGCGCTGCATAAGTGAAAATCATGTCTGCGCCCGCTCTTTTGATACATGTCAAACTTTCGATAAGTACTTTGTCGTTATCCAACCAGCCATTTTGAGCAGCAGCTTTCAACATTGCATATTCGCCACTTACCTGATAAACTGCAATGGGCTGCGTAATTAATTCTCGAACCTTAGAAACGATATCCAAATAAGGCATTCCGGGTTTTATCATAATAATATCTGCACCTTCTGCCACATCATCCAAAACTTCTGTAATGGCCTCTTTGGAATTATGAAAATCCATTTGGTAGGTTTTTTTGTCTTCGGGGATGTCTGTGGCGTCCACTGGCGCACTGTCCAAAGCACTTCTGAAAGGTCCATAGAAAGAACTTGCATACTTCGCCGCGTAAGATAAAATTCCACAATCTGTAAATCCTGCATCATCCAATGCTTCTCGAATTAGCAAAACACGACCGTCCATCATATCACTTGGTGCTACAAAATCGGCTCCTGCTTCTGCCAAAGATACTGACATATTGGCGAGCGCTTCTAAAGTTGAATCGTTGTCTACTTTTCCGTTTTTGATAATGCCGTCGTGTCCATAAATTGAGTACGGGTCCAGTGCAACATCTGGCATAATTACCACTTCTGGAACGGCATCTTTTATAGTTTTAATCGTCGTTTGCATTAATCCGTTTGGATTCCAAGCTTCTTTACCGGTATTATCCTTTAGGTTATCGGAAACCTTCATGTAGAGATTAACAGCTTTAATTCCTAATGCATAATTTTCTTTGATTTGTTTAACTGTTAAATCTAAAGTTTGGCGAAAAACTCCGGGCATTGAAGAAATGGCTTCTTTTTTGTTTTCACCTTCCATGACGAACATTGGTAAAACAAAATCGTTGGTAGTGATTTGCGTTTCCTGAATTAGACTTCTAATAGACGCGTTGGTTCTAAGTCTTCTATTTCTTGTAAACATCAGTAAAATTTTTACTGCAAATTTACGTCACAATTATGGAATAATTATTGTATAATTGAAATGATTTAAATACATTTGTGTTTAGGACTTTCAATAAAGTTTATTTAAATGAGAAAATTTTTACTATTTATATTATTCACGGGCTTTTCCCTGACATTCTCCACAAAGATGAATGCTCAGGTTAGTAAAGCGAGTTACAACATCAACTCTGGATTTTCCAAAAGTGATGATGGGGTTTTGGTAGCTTATCCCAATCCAGCTAAAGATTTTATCATTATAAAGGCTAAAGAAAATGAGGCTAAGATAAAAACAGTAACATTTTATTCAATACTTGGGGTACAAGTTTTGGAATACAGTGTTAATATGAATGCTGCTGAGATAAGATTGGACAAACTTCGTCCTGGTAAATATCTCATGCGTTATACTCTTGATGATAATACGCAAAGGGTAACGCAGATTATTAAACAATAATTTTTTTTAAATATAAAACCTCAGTTAATCGACTGAGGTTTTTTTGTGTATCAATTTTGTTAATCTTTTAATAAGAAGAATCTGAAGCTGTATCCTCTATTAATCCCAAAGCTGATGACGTTCCAATTCTTTTAACACCAAGATTAATCATCTTAACAGCATCTTCATGCGTTCTTACACCGCCTGCAGCTTTCACAGGTAATTCTCCTGCGTTATCTAGCATGATTTGGATTCCTTCGAAAGTTGCGCCATTTGGCTTCCCTGCTTCAGTTTGATAAAAACCTGTTGAAGATTTAACAAAGATATTTTTGAATTGTTCTGGCAAAAAGTTTTCTTGCGACCAAGACCAAATTTTGGCTGTTATATCAGCAATCTGAGCATCTGTCAAAGCTGCAATCTCGATAATCCATTTTGCAATTTTTCTGTTTTCTAAAGCCAATTGCGTGCACTTCAAAAACTCAGTTTTAACGAGCTCAAGATCTGCATTTTTAAAGGCTTCATAATTAATTACAAAATCCAACTCGTCCACACCATCAGCAATGGCTTTTTTAGCTTCCTCTAATTTTGAGTCTATAGAATATGTGCCTTCATGAAAACCGATAACAGTTCCTAATACAACATTCGCGTTTTTAGCATCGATATATTTTCTGATTTCCGCCACATAATCAGGACGAATCATCACTGCAAAAATTTTGTTCGCGATGGCTTCATCGGTTAATTCCTTAACTTTTTTAATAGTTTCTTCTTCTGAAAGCCCTGACTGTGCAGGTGTTTTAAGATATGTTGAGTCAAGATAATTTTTGATTTCCATAATATTAAATTTGAATTACAAAGATAAAAAAAGAGCGTCATTTTCTGCGCTCTTTGATTTTATAAAAAAGTATATTATACTTTCAATTGACGATTGATACTTTGTTCCAAAGAGATAAATGTTTCTGTTCTGGTAACGCCTTTCAAAGCCTGAATCTGATTGATGATATCCATTAAGTGATCATTATCACGACACAAAACTTTTAAAAACACCGTATAATTACCCGTTGTATAATGCGCCTCGATAATTTCGTTAATCTTCTGAAAAGCGTCAACAGCATCTTTGTAATGACTTGGTTTTTCTAAATAAACACCAATGTATGACACGACTTTGTAACCAACTTTTCGAGGATTAAGAAAAGAAATTGAATTTTCTATAACGCCAGCTTGTTCTAATTTTTTTATACGCTGATGCACCGCGGTGGTAGAAATACCAACATTTGTGGAGATCTGCGCCAAAGATGTTTTTGCATTATCCATCAACATGTAGATAATCTCCTTATCAACGCTGTCGAGTTGATAACCATAGTGTGTAGCATTTTTCATTATTATTAATTTTTACAAAACAGATGAAACTTTACGAATCTAATGTATATAAATTAAATATCTGTACAAATTTAATAAAAGCTCTTTCTAATAAATAGTCATCACTATCATTACATAAAATATTTACTAAAAAAAATGAGTTATCTTTAAAAAATAACTCAACCTAAAATTGCGATAAAACTTATAATAATTAAATATTTTTCGTTAACAATGGAGTAAATATACGATTTTCAAAAAATAATCACTTATAATTTTTAATTTAATACATAATAATCATTAATTTAAATTCATTATAAATCTTCAATTCAGGATTAATGAATACCGAGAAATAATTAATTATTTTCTAATAAATCTGGGCGACGTTCTGTTGTAATTCTCACAGCTTCATCATGGCGCCATTCTTCAATGGCTCCAAAATTACCACTTAATAAAACTTTTGGCACACCTAGACCTTTATAGACTTCTGGTCGTGTAAAAATAGGTGGCGACAAAAGATCATCCTGAAAACTATCTGTCAACGCACTTTGCTCATCATTGAGCACACCAGGCAAGAGCCTAATAACAGAATCTGCTAATACACAAGCCGCCAACTCGCCACCCGTCAAAACGTAATCACCAATAGAAATCTCTTGTGTGACATGTAAATCGCGAACACGGTGATCGATACCTTTATAATGCCCACAAAGAAAAATTAAATTCTCAAAAGTTGACAATCTATTAGCGATACGCTGTGTAAGAGTCGTTCCGTCTGGTGTTAAATATATGATTTCATCATAATTTCTTTCAGCTTTCAATTTAGAAATACACAAATCCAATGGTTCCACCATCATCACCATGCCTGCACCACCGCCATAAGGCGTATCATCTATTTGACGATGTTTATTAGTTGCAAAATCTCTTACATTGTGAAAATGAATTTCTGCTAAACCTTTTTCCATGGCACGTTTTAAAATTGAAGTTTGGAAAGGACTTTGCATCAATTCTGGAAGGACACTTATAATATCAATTCTCATTATTGTTCTGTTGAATTTTGATTTGAAGGGACAATGATTAAACGAAGGGATGAATCTTTATTAAAATAGCTCCACATCCAATTGAAAAATATTGCCAATTTGTTT
This sequence comes from Soonwooa purpurea, assembly GCF_053891095.1. Taxonomy (NCBI): domain Bacteria; kingdom Pseudomonadati; phylum Bacteroidota; class Flavobacteriia; order Flavobacteriales; family Weeksellaceae; genus Soonwooa; species Soonwooa purpurea. Next base: position 104,546 of record NZ_JBSSMA010000008.1, on the reverse strand, counting down.
CTGACACTTAGTATAAGCATCAAATGTAAGAACATCCAGAAATACCAAGCAAAAAAACCTTGAAATTTAAATTTAGGTAAATCTACAACTGCACGGTGTTTTCCGATGGTTGCCATAGAGCCAAGATCTTCGTACTCAAATTCTTTCCAATTGGAGATATTAGGTTTTAAAAGATTTTTTCCTAAATTTTTTCCTTGGTTAATAGCCACATTGGCAAGCTGTGGATGTCCTTGAGGGAATTTCGAGGTTTCCATATAGGCTATATCACCGATGGCAAAAATATTATCATAACCCAAAATACGATTATAACGATCCACTTTGTAACGGTTGCGGATAAGATTATCTTTGTTAAAATCCGAAATCACATTACCTGTTACACCAGCCGCCCAGATGACATTATTACTCGGAATTTGCTTTCCACTTTCGAAGAACACAACATCGCCATCATAAGCGGTCACACGCTCCTCGGTCATGAAAGTAACACCTAATTTTAGAAGATATTCTTCGGCTTTATTCTGGGATTCCACACTCATGGCTTCCAAAGGTTTTGCGCCAGAAGAAATCAAAATTATTTTGAGTTCATCAAAATTCATGTGAGGGTAGTCTCTCGGCAAAACTTCGCGTTTCATTTCCGCAAAAGCACCTGCTAATTCTACACCAGTAGCGCCGCTTCCGACAATTACGATATTCCAGTTGCCATCATCTGTGCGGGATTTTTCGATAATCATTTTTTCAAAAGTCAACAAAATGTGATTACGAATACTAATGGCTTCTTGCGTATTCTTCATTCCAAAAGTCAAATCCTCCATGACTTGATTTCCAAAAAAGTTGGTTTTACAGCCCGTTGCAATGATTAATTTATCGTACGTAAATGTACCTTCATCTGCAATAATTCTGTTTTCAGAAGGCACAATTTCTTTAATTTCGGTCATTCGGAATTGAATATTTTTTGACCTTTGAAATATTTTTCTGAATGGGAACGAAATATTAGAAGGCTCTATCCTACCGCTGGCAACCTGATAGAATAAGGGTTGAAACATGTGATGATTAACTTTATCAATAACCATGACTTTTTTGTCTGCTTTTCCGTTAAGCTGCTTGGCGAGTTGCAATCCCGCAAATCCGCCTCCTATTATTACAATTTTCTCCCTAATCATCGTTTAAAAATTTATACAAAAATACTTCATTTTTTCTGCTTTAAAGAATAGCAAAATTCATGCTTCAAAATTTGTACAATAAAAAAACGACAACCCATAAGTTGTCGTTCTATTAAATTTAATTTGACCTTAAATTAGTTTTTGTAAAAACCATTAACACCAATACCTCCATTGATTTTTCTAATTTCTGACCCAATGATTGAGTACACTGTAATTTCGCTTGGCGAGTTGAAGTCTTTAGCGTTCGCTGTGAAAATTTTCCCATCAATAACATTAAAACCATACAAAGTCCCATCATTCGATTGTGATGCAGAGAATAAATATTGCGGGATAACGTCGTTCAACGGAAGCGAATACACTTTGTTAGCTGAAGAAAAATAAGCAACATCATTGGCAATTTCCAAATTGCTAGCATCTGCAATCCCTTTTAATTTTATTTCTTTAGCAATGCTTGTTGCACCAGCGTTTATTCTATAAATATAAGAATCTACACCATCCGAGGTAATACTGTACACATTATCACCATAACCAATTGTTTTTTTGATATCACCATTCGGAACACTAATTGTGGTTTGGAAAGCATTATCTGAAGTTTTGATGATGCTAATTTTGTTACCATAACCAAAACTAGCATTTTGCACATAGACTTTATCACCAGCTACAACGACACGTTCTGCAACATCTTCAATATTAATTTTTTTAACAAAACTAAAATCACTTAACTTATATACAGCCACATATTTCTCTCCTAAATATGCATCATTTGTGATATAAATGTAATCTTTAGAAAAAGCGACATATCTCGGATTATTGATATTTGTCGAAATTGTTGTCATTTTTTTGAAAGAATAACGATTAACAACTTCAACTTTATTGGAATTATTGACTACCAAAAAAGCTTTATCATCTTTAACAGCAATTGTCTGTAAAACATCGCCTAAAACTTGGTTGTCATTATTCAGGGCATAGATATTCTGCGCAACTTGCGACAAATCAGAAGAAATATAAGACACTTCCGCTTGATTTTTATTGTACCCACCTTCTACACTTACCAAAACGCCACCTTCGTAAGCGCCGTTGTCAACGATGACTTCTTGATCATCTTTACAAGCTGTCATAAACAGCAAACTTGCGGCAAACATGCTCGCTAGCAAACTTCTGATTTTCATAATAACTATTTTTAAAAATTAAAATTCATATTAACGGCATAATTGCGCTTCGGCATCCAATAGCCATAGACTGTTCTGTACACTTCTGATGTCAGATTATTAACTTTAAATCCAAGTTTCAACGATTTCAAAACGGAAATATCCAAACCAAGATTAATAACATAAAACGAATCCATCGTGTACATCTTTGACTCATCTGCATCACTGAAAATTTTGGAATTCCAAATGGTTTGCAAATGTAATCCTATCCTTTTATAACTAAAATCCGCGCCCAAATTAATTTTATGAAAAGGTACATAGGGCAATTGTTTTTTTCGTGCCTGATCTTCCGATTTTGTATAAGCATAAGAGAAAAATGTGCGATAACTAAAATCTTCAAACTTCTGCTCGGCGCCCAATTGTGCTTCAATCCCCATAGATTTCACACGTTCGGTATTTTCTGCCTGAAAAATTCCGTTTGCACCAGGAATCCAACGTATCATATCTTTGATATCCATAAAATATGGCGTCACACTTGCATGTAAAAACTTCCATTTTAGTTCTTGTGAAAACTCAAATTGCAACGAAGTTTCCGGCTTTAAACTTGGATTTCCTCCAGGCTCCCAATACAAATCATTGAAAGTTGGCGCTCGAAAATTCTTTGATGCACTAATTTTGACATTATAAAAATCCGAAGCTTTATAATGTCCTGCCGCGGAAAACAAAAACGGACTGCTGACATGTTCTACAAATTCCTTTTTAATACCAACTTCCCAATCAAAATTTTTGATGTTATAATTTCTGTACAACAAAGCTGCAAAACCTTGATGGCGAGAAACATTGCTAATTCCAGTTTCAAAACCAAGCGCTTCAATTTTACTAACTTCAGCTAAAAAATTGATTTCCGAATCAGAATTAATTTTAAAATTAAAATCGTTTTTAATTAAATATTGTTTGGTTCCGCCGCCAGATTTTGTGGAAGGGATTTTAGAATTCATAAAATACTGATAATCATCCGTGAGATAGGCCACTTTCACATCATTATTTATTTTCAAGGTTTTCAACTTCCAACCAGCAAGACTTCGAAAAGTTTGACTCAAATATTTACTTGGCGTGGAAAACTCAGACAACAAAGGATAATTTTGTTCCGCATCAAAAATCTGACTTTGTGAGTAGATTTCGTTGTGGTGATCTAGTCGTAGCGCAAAACCGAGGTTAATTCCCGTATTTTTATATTTTGCATTTCTATTGACATAATATTGTTCTTCAACCTCAAAATCATTATCACTTTGATTATGATTTACAGAAAACTGAACACTCAATTTATCATTGCTATAATTAGTTTTTAATAATGAATTAAATGTCCCGTAGGAAGCATATTCTGCAAAGATTTGATTTTTAAATCCTTTGTTATATGAAAACAAATTGTTGAGATGTATCGAGCCGCCAATCGCTCCAGAACCATACAAAATACTTCCGCCACCGTATTTAATCGCAATATTATCATAGCCTAATAGACTTATATTATTAACATCACCTTGACCTAAAAACTGAGAATTAATATTAATGCCATTCCAGACAAAAGCGGTTTGTTGCGCGGTAGTTCCACGAAAAGAAGGCGAAGACACCATTCCGCGCCCATTTTCTTTAATATAAACTGGCGTTTGAAAACTTAAAAATTCTGAAAGCGATGTTGCATTCTTGAGGATCTCATCGGATTTCACAATTTGGATTTTGGAAAATTGTTCTGCTTTGGGAAGTTGCTGATCGATAAAAACAGTGTCAATAACTGCTTCTTGCGCAAAACTTACTACCGAAAAAAAGAACGAAAAAGAAAAATATAAATGCTTCATACCAACCGCTTTTCTCCCGAAAGCCTCATTATTTTTTGTTAATATTGGCAGGTCTCCTGACTTTCGCAGATGGCATCCCTTCTCGTGTTAACAATGGTTAATGATGACATCTTTTGTTCGCGAATTACAGTTGCGGGGACAGTTGAAGACTCACACTTCATTCCCTTTTAATTTCGAAATATGATTTTCGAAAACCAATAATGCAAAAATAAATAAAGTTTTTCTTTTAAATCAAATGATTATGAAAAATATTTCACATAAAAATCATGAAGCGGTTTTGGAAACGATTTTTGATCGGCTTCATCTTTTGTTAAACTTAAAAAAACAAATTCTTTTTTTAAATTTTCAAAATCAGAAAAATCTGGAATATTAATTTTAAATATTGAAATTTCTAAGTTACGATGCGTCAACTTATGCCGAATTAATTTTTCGCTTTCAACTTCATGGGGAAAATCACTCAGATCAATATTTTTTGGGAACTCAAACAATTTTTTCCATATATCGGAAGTATCCCGTTGCTTGACCAAAAATTGATTATCGTGATGAATAAATTGATATGTCAATGTCAAATTTTCGACTTTCGTTTTCTTCAATTTAACTGGGAATTGTTCGATTTCCCCAACCGCAAAAGCGCGACAATCTTCCTGCAAAGGACAATCACCACACATAGGATTTTTAGGCTTACATATTGCGGATCCTAGATCCATCATGGCTTGATTGAAACAACCAGGATTATCGTCTGGCATAATCAATTCCGCCAACTGAGAAAAATATTGTGATGCTTTAGAATTAGAAATATCAAAATCGTCAGCAAATAGCCGCGACAAAACTCTGTAAAAATTACCATCTACTGCAGGGATTTTTTCTTCAAAAGCAATGCTGGCGATTGCTGCAGCCGTATATTTCCCAACGCCTTTTAATTTTAAAAGCTGAGAATATTGATTGGGAAATTCGGAGTCATAATCATTTATAATTTGTTTTGCAGCTTTGTGAAGATTAAGCGCTCTCGAGTAATAACCTAAGCCTTTCCAATACAACAAAACCTCCTCTTCATCGGCATTTGCAAGGCTTTGCACGTTGGGAAACCGCGCTACAAAATTAATATAATGCTGAAGTCCTTGTTTCACTTGCGTCTGTTGAAGGACAATTTCGCTGATCCATATATTATAAGGATTTGTATTTTTGCGCCATGGCAAGTCTCTTTTATTAGTATGATACCATATAAGTAGCTTACTGCCAATATAAAGAAAGTCAGTCTTTTGTTTGTAAGTTTTCAAAAATATGTTTTATATTTGCACACCAAAAATATAAACAAAAAAGGAAATGACAAAGGCAGAATTGGTAAACATCATCTCAAATAAATTAGGCGTAGAAAAAAATGATACTCAGAAAGTTATCGAGGCATTTATGCAAGAGATAAGAACATCAATGTATAACGGAGATAATGTTTATCTAAGAGGTTTTGGATCATTCGTTATTAAGACTAGAGCAGCAAAAACGGGAAGAAACATTTCTAAAAATGTTGCAATTGAAATACCGGCACACAATATTCCGGCATTCAAACCATCGAAAACTTTTGTTGAAAAAGTAAAAACAAAAGTAGCAATAAAGAACTAATTAATTTAATATTAACACATAATAAAATTTCTAAATTATGCCAAGCGGAAAGAAAAGAAAAAGACACAAGGTTGCGACCCACAAAAGAAAGAAAAGAAGAAGACAAAACAGACACAAGAAGAAGAAATAGTCTTCTCGGAAAGTCATATACATATAAATATAGTTGGTGTTTTTCGCCGACTATATTTTGTTTTCTGTATATGCCAACAACAACGCCATAAAGATGGCATAATATTGACTATTGATGTCTTTCGTAAAAGGCAATTATTAAATAAGAATTTATGAAGAAAGAATTAATCATTTCGCATGAGAATGATTCTTCACAGATTGCCCTGTTAGAAGACGGTAGATTGTTCGAACTCCACGAGCTCGAATCAGATTCTGATTTCGTCGTTGGAGATTTATTCCTTGGAAAAATAAAAAAACTGGCTCCCAACCTTAATGCCGCTTTTGTCAACATCGGATACGGCAAAGACGCTTTTTTGCATTATCAAGATTTGGGACCACAATTTTTATCCTATCAAAAATTTTTGAAGGATAGTATTGCAAAAAGGCAAAACACTTCTAAACTGAAGGATTTTGCGGTACAAAAAAGCATTGACAAAAATGGCACTATTGACAAAGTTGCCACCGCTGGAGATCTTGTTCTTATCCAAATCACCAAAGAACCTATTTCAACAAAAGGGCCTCGTATATCGACACAGATATCATTAACAGGTAGATTTTTGGTATTAATTCCATTTGATAATAAAATTTCGTTATCAAAAAAAATAAAAGATTCAGCAGAAAAAGAAAGACTTAGGACTTTAATAGAAAGCATACGCCCAGAAGGTTTCGGGGTTATTATCAGAACGGTTGCAGAAGGCAAAAAAGTTGCGGAACTGCATAATGATATGAATCAGCTGATCCAAAAATGGGAAGATTGTTTTAAAAACATTCAGAAAAATAAAGTTCCTAGCAAAGTCCTTAGCGAGGAGGACAAAGCATCATCTATATTAAGAGACAACTTTAATCAGGATTTTGTCAGCATCATCTGTGATGACGAGGCTATGGTGCGCGATATGAAAAACTATCTGGAAGTTATCTCGCCGGAAACTAAAAACATTGTTCAGTATTACGATTCTCACATTCCACTTTTAGAATATTATAATGTTGAGAAACAACTAAAGCAAAGCTTCGGGAAAAATGTCAATATCCCGAGTTCTAAAGGTGCTTATCTTGTTATAGAGCATACAGAAGCGCTTCACGTTGTAGACGTCAATTCTGGAAACAATATTTCGTCCGCTGCAACTAACAAATCGCACGCTCTTAATGTTAACAAAATGGCTGCGACAGAGATTGCACGACAACTAAGATTAAGAGATATGGGAGGCATCATCGTCATTGATTTTATTGACATGATAGACCCAGAACATCGTAAAGAATTATATGAGCATTTCCGAGAAGAGCTCAAACGTGATAAGGCAAAACATAAAGTCTTACCACCAAGTAAATTCGGGCTTATCCAGATGACAAGACAAAGGGTACGTCCAGAAAAATATATTGAAACCAAGGAAGAAAATCCGAATAAACACGGAGAAATTGCTGCGCCAATCGTTATTGTGGAGCGCCTAGAAGAATCTATCAGAAACATTATCCAAAAGGAAAAGGGCAAAGTGTATCTCCACGTCCATCCATTCGTAGAAGCTTACCTTACCAAAGGGCTTATGAGCATCCAAAACAGATGGTTCTTGAGATACAAAAAATGGGTAACCATTATCCCACGAGATTCATTCAAGTACTTAGAATTCAAGCTCGTCAATTCACAAAAAGAAGAATTGATGTCTTATTCCAACTAAAACTCAGACCAAGTCTGAGTTTTTCTTTTGCATACATTAACTTATTTTAACGATAAACAAAGGCTTTTTAATTTAAACTTAAGAGATTTTGGTCGTAATTTTGATGTAAACCGAATACAAAATATAAACAACCTATGTCAGAGAAAATTTTATGGATAGATGATGAAGTTGATTTGCTAAAACCGCACATTGTGTTTTTAGAAAGTAAAGGCTACAGCGTCACCCCAGTTAACAATGTTAATGAAGCTTTAGAACTTATAGAAAAAGAAAAATTTCAGCTGACATTATTAGACGAAAACATGCCAGGCATTTCTGGATTGGAAGCCATTCCCATGATAAAAGACAAAGATAGCAGTCTCAAAATCGTTATGGTAACCAAGAGCGAGGAAGAACACATTATGGAACAAGCCATTGGCTCTCAAATCGCCGATTATATTCTAAAACCCGTTAATCCCAACCAAGTTTTATTGTCATTAAAAAAAAATCTGCAAAGCGAGAATCTTGTAGAACAAAGAACCATTTCTGAATATCAGCAAGAATTCCGAAACTTGAGTATGGAGCTTTCTTATCTTAGAACTTTCCAGGATTGGGCAGAGCATTACAAGAAAATATTGAATTGGGAAATCAAATTCGATAAGGTTTTTGATAGTGAATTTGCAGATCTTTTGCAATCTCAAAAAGAAGAAGCCAACATTCAGTTTTCAAAATTTATTGAAAAAAATTACGAAGATTGGCTCTATGACCAAGACAAACCAATCATGAGTCATACGCTTTTCAAAGATAAAGTAAAGCCAGAACTTGTTAACGACAAAGTCTTGTTATTGATGGTTGACAACTTGCGTTATGACCAATGGAAAGTTATAGAACCACTTTTCACCAAGTTTTATAACAAAACCTCGGAGGATTATTATTTCTCAATTCTTCCAACGGCGACACAATATGCGCGAAATGCCTTCTTCGCAGGACTTATGCCATCCGAAATTGAAAAACGTTTTCCTGATAAATGGTTTAACGATAACGAAGAAGGCAATAAAAATGAGCATGAAAGAGAGTTTCTGGAAGACCAAATGAAACGTCTCGGTTTGTCATCAAAATCGATGAAGTATTTAAAAATATTAAACGCTGACTTCGAGAGAAAAATCCTTGATGATTTTAACCAACACAAAAACAACGACCTTTTGGTAATCGTTTACAACTTTATCGACATCCTTTCCCACGCAAAAACGGATAACAATATTGTTGACCAATTAATTCGTGATGACAAAACTTTCAGGTCGCTAACTTACAATTGGTTTGAGAATTCTTCGCTTTTAAAAATTATAAAAACAGCTGCAGAAAATGGGTTCAAACTTGTTATAACAACAGATCACGGCACTGTATATGTCAAAAAACCGAGTAAAGTTGTCGGCGACCGCGAGACATCCACCAATATCCGTTACAAAACAGGCCGTAGTTTGACCTACGATGACAGCGATGTATGGGCAGTTAATAATCCGGAAAAACTTTTCCTTCCAAAAGGAAATTTAAGTTCAAAATATATTTTTGCTAAGAATAACATCTTCTTGGCTTATCCCAAAAATTATAATCATTTTGTTAACTATTACAAAGAAACCTATCAACATGGTGGAATTTCGCTAGAAGAAATGATTATTCCGATAAGTATTTTAGAACCCAAATAATTTTTTCATAGTTTATTTAAATTTGGGTACTTGGCGGAAAAAATCAAGGATTTTTTCCGCCTTTTTATTTTTTTTAAAATCGAATAAAAGATATTTTTGCCTTTAAATGGACACTATGAAAATTATCTCCTATAACGTTAACGGAATACGCGCAGCTTTCACCAAAGATTTTATCGGATGGCTAACTTTGGCAAATCCAGATATCATTTGTATCCAAGAAAGTAAAGCCGGAAATGACCAAATAGACATCGATAGTTTCGAAAAAGCAGGTTATCATAGTTATTGGCATTCTGCTGTCAAAAAAGGTTATAGCGGCGTTGGTATCGCTTCGAAAATAAAACCTAAGCATGTTGTCTATGGCTGTGGCATCGAAAGCTTTGACAACGAAGGACGAATTATCCGTGCAGATTTTGATGATTTTTCGGTAATTTCGGTTTATGTTCCGTCTGCCTCGAATATCGACCGACTGGAGTTCAAGATGCAGTTCTGCTATGATTTTTTAAATTATATTAAAGAATTAAAAAAAACGATTCCCAATCTTATAATTTCTGGAGATTATAATATCTGTCACGAAGCGATTGACATCCATGATCCTATTAGACTGGCGAATGTTTCTGGATTTTTACCAATGGAGCGCGAATGGATGACCAAGTTTATGGACGAATGTGAGCTCATTGATAGTTTTAGATTTTTCAATAATCAACCCGATCAATATTCATGGTGGAGTTATAGAGCCGCTTCGCGCGAGCGAAATAAAGGTTGGCGTATCGATTATAATATGGTATCCAAAACTTTGGAATCAAGACTATCACGCGCTTTGATTTTACCAGAAGTGAAACATTCTGACCATTGTCCTGTTGTTGTCGAACTGAAATAATACATGTACTTTGCACGAACAATTTAATTTTTTAATAGAAGTTTTAGGAACAATTGCCTTTGCGATGTCTGGAAGTTTTGCGGCCATGCAAAAGCGACTTGATCCTTTTGGCGTTCTTATTATAGCCTTTATCACATCTGTTGGCGGTGGTACCGTACGGGATTTGTTATTGGACGTCCCTGTTTTTTGGATGCACGATTTGCGCATGTGTACATTGATTTTGATAACCAGTATTTTTTCCATGATTTTTAAATCTCTTGAAAAAAACTTCCAGGTCACCTTATTTATATTTGATAGCTTTGGGCTCGGACTATTCACAATCATCGGGGTACAAAAAGGATTAACAGCAGAACTTCATCCTATGATTTGTATTATTCTAGGTACTATTACAGGCTGTTTTGGTGGAATTATTCGGGATATTTTATTGAATCGTATTCCGCTTATTTTTAGAAAAGAAATCTATGCAACCGCTTGTATTATTGGTGGCGCCGTATTTTTGATTCTTGCAACTTACACCAATCTTTCATATACTTTTGTACAGATATTAACCATTCTATTAATTGTAGCCATAAGAACTTTCGCTGTCAAATACCATTGGCAAATACCGAAATTTTACGATACACCCAACAATTCTGAAATGTAAAATAAAAAAGGTTCGATATGATATCGAACCTTTATATTTTAGTGAAACTTTCCTCGTTGTCTCATATTAGGATTGTGCATATGCTTCTGCATCGAAGGCATTTTTAGTTGTTCCTTCATCATTTTTATTTGATCGGTCATCATACCTGCAGAATCTAATCTTTTTGCTTCTTCTAGTAATTTCTGAGCTTCTTGTCTTTTACCTTTAGACAAAGCACCTGCAGCTAAGTTAAGCGTTGCCATAGCGCGATCGTGTTTCATATTCAAGCCATAATCCAATGCTTTTTTCATTAAAGCTTCGGTCTTTGCAGGATTATTATCTTGCGCAGTGGTTAATCCGATTAAATAATGATAATATCCATATTGGCTTTTGTGAAGCTCTTTTTCAAAGCTTTTAATTCTTGACAAATGCTTGTAAGCGCCTTCAAAATTTTGCTTTCTTAACTGCCAAAATGCTAATAGAATGTTTTCATTTTTAAAAAATAAAAGAATCGGAAGCGAGGACAAAATAACCAAAACAATTCCCCAACCAATATTTCTATTGAACATGAGATATATTCCTAAGCCAATGAGTACAGCTGCTATTACAAATTTAATATACTTATTCATTCTAAAATTTTACCTTGCAAAGATAAACAATGTAAAAGAAATTACAGAATGCTAACTATAGATAAAGTGCAAATATCAAGAAATATTCTATATTTAATCCACTAAACAATCAGAATGAAAAATTTACAATATCCACTCGAGTTTAAATTTAAAATAACAACTTTGTCCAGTGACTTCACAATTACAGATCAATCTGGACAAATACAAGCTTATGCAAGGCAAAAACTATTTAAGTTTAAGGAAAGTGTACAAATCTATGAAAGCGATGCCAAACGTGACGTTTTGTATAACATCAATGCTAACCAATGGATTGATTTCAATGCGTCATATTCGATTACAGAACCTCGAACAGGAACAGAACTAGGGAAAGTTGCGCGAAAAGGCATGCGCTCTTTTTGGCGAGCAACCTACGAAATCTTTGACAACAATGGTCAAAAGTTGTTTACAATTACGGAAGAAAATCCGTGGGTGAAAATGTGGGATTCTTTCGTTGGTGAATTACCGATAATAGGCATGTTTACAGGTTATTTTCTCAATCCTGCTTATATCATTAAAGATCCAAATAACCAAATAATTTTCAGGCTCAAAAAAACACCTTCTTTGTTGGGGCGACGCTTTGAACTCGACAGACTCATTGATATTCCTGATGAACAAGAAACGCTTTGTGCATTGAGTCTTATGATGATGATTTTGCTGGAACGTGGGAGAGGTTAAAAATAAAAAGCGGCAAGAATTTGTCGCTTTTATTTACTTAAATCTTTTGATATCAACTTCTGGAAAAATAGGAGTTCCATGTTCAATATGCTCAAAGAGCTGTTTTGCAAAGTAATTGGAATTCATAACGCCACGTGCACCCATTCCATTTAAAATAAACATATTTTGGTGTTTGTGATGGGATCCAACTATCGGTCGACGATCAGGAACAACGGCACGAAATGCCACATTGACTTCTTCGATGTTATAAGATTTATCAAAAATTTCTTCTAAACCTGCTTTTAATTTGTTAACTGAATCTTGGTTGATTTCCGAGCTCGTTTCGTCCCGTTCATAAGTTCCACCAACAAAAAAATGATTTTTAAAAGTATTAAACAAGAAGAATTTCTTTTTAATAATATAAGGATCGATGTCCGTGTCAGAAGAAATTACCATCGAATGGCCACGATTGCCTTTCACAGGAATGTCGGAAAAAAAGGGATTCTTGTTAACATGAACACCTTCACAAAAAACAATATTTTCAAATTCTAAATCTTTGTAAGTCTTATTTTGGATATCAAGATCCTCAAACGCAAAACTTTCTTTAAGAATCAGATGATGTTCTTCAAAATATTCATAAAAAGCGTTGAAAAAAGATGGGACGTTAATTCTAAGGCTGTGATTTACCTTAGCTGACAAAAACTCATTTTTAACGGATTTTAATTTAATTAAATCTGTATTTAAGAATTCCTTTAAATCGTCTTTATTGGATTTTTTCAGCCAAAGTTCTTGCTCGGTTTTATCATGAAAAATCCGAACAAGATGTTCGTTAATTACAAAATTTTCGCCGAGATAAGATTTTATTTCTTTAAAATTATCAAGGACAGCATCAATCTCATTCTGCGCATTCCAAACACTTGTAAAACGTTTTAATACAACAGGATTACAAACGCCTGCAGAGATTTCGGATGCCGATTTTCTCCCATCTGTTATAATAACAAATGACTTCTTATGTTTAATAAGTTGGTGCGCAAACATGAGTCCTGCATAACCGCCACCAACAATGATATAATCTAACTTCATAAATAAAAAAACCTGAGTAAAGATACTCAGGTTTTGTGTATAGGAACGAATATTTTTCTAATAATTCCAAAGGTCATTTTCCATTTGCAGGATTTGAGCCTTAATTCTGTCGCTTTCGTCTAGTTGACCATCAGCATCTTCTGGCACGTAATCGTCGATTATACCACTACCGCCTCTACCTTGACCATTGTCTGACTTGTAAATGATTGAAGAAAATCTTCTCGCATTAAGCACGTCATCAAAAGTAATATCAGAACTTGTATTTTTAGAATTAAAAATATAATTGCTTGTTAATACTTTTCTAGCATCTGGATAGAAAATCCAAAATAAGTCGATAGAATCGGGTGTAGCAGCTTCTGGCGTAATACCACTCTCTATTTGAGAACTTGCAATAGAAGCTTGCGCTTTTGCACCATTCAGGTCGGGACCCATTGCACAAAGACCCAGAAGTCTATATTTAAGCTGTGTATCACGTTTGTCGATATACCATTGTCCCATAATTTTCAACAACTTTACATTTTCTGTACTTGTTTTAATCTGGTCAACGTTTGCCACGATATCATTTTGAGTTACTCTAAAGTGACTTCCATCTAATTTAACAATAACGTTGTCTTTGTTATCTTTATAGACATCTTGTAATCTTGCACCGTAATAACCTTTCAGCGCGTTGATACTTTTGTCCTCTTCATTGATTACAGATTTGTAACCTTTTAAAGATTTTGTAACCGCTTTATCATCGATTTTGCCTTCGTTCATCAGTTGAACAAAATAGTTATCAACGTTAATAGCGGAAGTCGAAGCGGCAATTCCTTCTGGTGTTAATCTCGTTGTAAAATTCTCATCAGAATATACTTCTTCAATTTTACCAGAAGTCACAGCATCGATCAAAATCTGATACAAAGAATGATTTTGAGATACAAGACCATCATTATTGTGGTAGAATGGTTGGTTGATTTTATCATTCATATCAATGATTTCCCATACAACCATACTTTTAAGAACATCTTTATCCTCTATAAAGCCATATTTAATAGGTGCAGCCACGCTGTCTTTTCTAGCTTCGCGCTCTTCACGAAACTTTTCTGGCGATGTTGCATTAAGTACATTCGTCTGTGCAAAAGCAAATCCTGAGGATAATAATAGAAAATTTAAAACTATCTTTTTCATATAAATCATTAATATTGATTAAAAACCAATCAAATACTATTTTAAAATAACGTTTTTATTGAACATTTATTGCAATACCTGGAATGTTTTGAAGAACCTGTCCTCCTAATCCGGTTGCAGTAGCTTGGATATCGAATACAATTGCAATATCACCTGATCTAAGGCCTTTTGTTAAACCTTCGACAGCGCTAAGTGAACTACCATTAACTCTCATAGCTGCTTTTCCTGGAACTTTAAACATAAAGCTATTAACACTAAAGCTAACTGGGAAGTCGAAGTCTGGCATCGACACAGATACTGTTTGGTTAGGGATTGAACTTGCTGGCATTGCCACAACATTTTTACCTCTAATTTGTCCAACTGGTGGCGGTACATTCTTAACTCTAAATTTGAAAGGTTGAGAAATTGTTGCCCCTTTTGGATCTTTTCCAGAAATTGTTAAAGTCACTTCGTTTCCTGAAGAAGGTGTTACCGTCCATTTACCATTACCTCCACCAACAGAAGCACCAGAAGCAGAAAGTGAAATATTACCCGAAGCACCTAAGATAGATCCCGAAACAGGGTTAGGTAATCCTCTATATAAAACATTCATTTTATCAGCAGAAAGTAAAGCACCTTTTTGAGCTTTAAGTTCTTGTACGCCTGCGATTACATCATAAGTATGCTCGTATGGTAAAGAATGAACTTTTCCATTTTTATCAGTAAATTTAATTTCTCCTCTTAAAGCTTGTGGTCCAACCGCTCCAGCATTAAGGGTAGCGATACCTTGACCATTTTCTACTCTACTAACACCAGTAATTTCTAATCCTGGAATAGCACTAGCTCTTGTACCAATTGCCACTTTAACTTCTTGAGGTTGTCCTTGAAGAACTTGCTTTGGTCCTTGTACTAGAGCTTCATAAGCATCAAACTTGATATCTGCGTCCACTTTCTCTTGCAACATAGAAGAAATTGCATCAGACTGAAGATTTCTAGCTTCTGACTGGATAACTTCTAAGTTAGACAAAGCAGCAATCAAAGGCTGATTATAAAACTTATACTGAATCCAATTCTTTCCGCCTTGAGCTCTTTTATCTCCTTTCGCAAAATCAGGAACTAAAGTTTTAGAAGCTCTTTTTGCGATATCAGCAAATTGTTGGTTAGAAGCGAAAGTTGTGGTGATATAATTTCTTAGATCATCCATTTTCGTTTTTAACTCTGCAGCTGTTTTAGATGGATTCTTTTCATCTCCATCATTAAAAAATAATTTTGTTGCAGGCTCTGTGTTATTAAGTGCTGTGAAACTTTCTTCTGAAGGTAGTTCTGGGTTATACTCAGCTTCAGTACTCATTTTACTTTTTAATCCATCGATAAAACTAACAAGATCATCAGTCTTAGCTTCTAGTCCTTTGTATTGGTCTTGTAGAGGACCATACACTTCTGGAGAAGCTGTGGCTTTTGCTTGTAATGTTTTTTCGAAGATTTTGTCATTCTTTTCTTCCACCATAACTCTTGTATCAGTAAGAGACTGGTTGGTATCTTTATATGACCTGATGATTTCTTGGTCAATCTGCATCGCAAGCATTGCGATGAAAACCAAATACATCAGGTTAATCATCTTCTGACGAGGCGTCTGTTTTCCTTGTGCCATTCTTAAAAATTTTTAATAATTAAATAAAATAAATAAAATGTACTGGAAATTAAGACTTCATAGCAGACAACATTCCGCCATATACTCTATTAAGACTAGATAAGTTAGAAGTTAAACCTTGTAATTCTTCGTTGAATTTTTCAGATTGTGCTGCTGACTTCTGAATATCTTCAACATATTTTTTACTGAATTCTGACTGTTTTTTTCCGTGCTCTAATTGCAAAGCATAAAGCGCATTCATACTTTCTAAATGGCTAGCAGCAAGATTCATCTGCTCGTTATATTTTTGTGTTGAAGCAGATACGTCAACAGTTTGGTTGATTTGGTCAACAGAAGTTCCGAATTTTTCGATACCGCCTCTTAGTCTTTCAAATAAGTTAACGTCAAGTTTTGCGTCAGCAAGCATTTTGTCTAGTTTGTCTGACAAAGAAAGTTCTAAATCCTTGTTTTCAGCAATTTGATTAACAACTTTTCTTGATTTTCTTTCAGCAGATTCGTCTAATAATTCTGGATATACATTTTCCCAATGATAGTTTTCTTCAGTTTTTGGTGGATCAAATGCGAATACGATAAATACAATCGCTTCCATAATAAGCCCCGCAGCTAATGCAACGTTACCAGAAATAGGACCTAGACTCCAATGTGTCATTTTAAATAATGCACCCAAGATTACGATAGCTGCGCCAATAGAATAGAAGAAATTCATCTTGGCTTCTTTAGTTTTAAACATGCGTTTTAAAAAAATTTAAGTTAGTAATAGTTAGTTTATTTTCTTTGTTAGTTAGTCGCTTTCTTTTTGAATTTAGCAGAGCCAGCCGCAATATCTTGTACTGTTCTAAATCCAATATAACTTCTTGCAGAGTCTTTTCTTTCCCAGTCTCTATAACCTGTCATTAACAAATAACCTGCATCTTTCCAAGAACCACCTCTTACAGTTTTTTTAAGTTCTCTATAGGCTTGATTTGATAAATTTGGATTTAACGTAGAAGAAAATTGATAAGTCGAATTATTAAATGGTGATTCTGTCCATTCTGAAACGTTACCCGCCATATCGTAAAGACCGTAACCATTTCTTGGGAACTTTTTAACTGGAGCTGTATATACATAATCTCCTTTTTTATCATCTTCTATATAGTTACCTCTCTTCGGTTTGAAGTTTGCTAAATAACAACCTCTATCGTCTTGAAGATTCGGTCCTCCCCAGGGATATGCTCCATTTTCGATACCTCCTTTGGCTGCAAATTCCCATTCTGCTTCAGTTGGCAGACGGAAGTTCATAGGTTTTTGCTTTTTCTTTTTCAAGCTACTGTTGAAGTCTTTTTTAATTTTAGTTTTAAAATTACAAAAAGCTCTGGCTTGATCCCAAGTCACCCCAACAACAGGATAGTTTTTATAAGCTTGATGCCAAAAATATTGATCAAACAAGGGCTCATTATAAGCATAGTTAAAATCTCTTACCCATACGGTTGTATCTGGATAAACTTTAATACTTTCTTTTTTAAGATAAGAAGCATCTCTATTTTTATCTCTCACAGCAGAGGCTACATCTTCCCATTGGTAAGAATACTGAAGTTTGTTAGCATCTAATAATCTTTCGTTATTAATCCTTTTGTCGGGAGCGATATACATCGACTCTAAAACCTCTGCGTATTGTTCATCGGGATATGCTGAAGTATTCCAATGCAATGGAACATTCCAATCTAATTTTTTTGCTTCGCTGTAGCCATCTCTCCCGCCTTGCGATTCCAGATAAGTTTGATATGGTGTAACATCATCTCCTCCTTTCTGCGCAGCATAGGCATAATCTGAAATGCTAGCTCCAGTAGAGCTATCTGAGCCTCCTGTTCCAGCAGCTTCTGCTAAAAGTGTTCTTGCTATAGAGTCTCTCACATAGTTGATAAACTCTCTATACTCTCCGTTGGTCACCTCCGTTTCGTCCATAAAGAATGAAGACACTGTTACAGTTTTAGGATTAGCTTTTTCGGGCATCCCTGTAAAATCCATATCTGTCATACCCATAACATAAGATCCCCCTGGAATAGGAACCATTCCATAAGGTCTTTCAGCAGTAAAGGTTTTGGCTGTTTTTGAAGGGATTAACTCTCCTTTAGTTTTAGCTCCAGGTCTACCTGCGGATTTGCCACCCCCTTTGGAACATGAGATAACAACTGCAGAAGACAATAATATTAGAAATATCCTTTTCATTCTCTATTCAGAAATTAAGCGGTAAATATATAATTTTTTTTA
Organism: Soonwooa purpurea; assembly: GCF_053891095.1. Taxonomy (NCBI): domain Bacteria; kingdom Pseudomonadati; phylum Bacteroidota; class Flavobacteriia; order Flavobacteriales; family Weeksellaceae; genus Soonwooa; species Soonwooa purpurea. Next base: position 86,306 of record NZ_JBSSMA010000008.1, on the reverse strand, counting down.
AAACTACTATTACTTTTCCTTAACGTATTTTAATTATTAATATTGTTTATGTAACGAATATTTATTCAACTGTTACAGATTTTGCAAGATTTCTTGGTTGGTCAACATTTGCACCACGATAGACCGCAACATAATAGGACAATAATTGTAATGGAATTGCAGCTACTATTGGCGAGAAACATTCTGAAGTTTCTGGCATTTCGATAACATAATCTGCCATCTCTGCAACTTGCTGATCGCCTTTGTTAACTACAGCGATAACTTTACCTTTTCTAGCTTTAATTTCTTGTACGTTGCTTACGATTTTATCATAATGTCCTTGTTTTGGCGCAATAATTACGATAGGCATGTTCTCGTCGATCAACGCAATTGGACCGTGCTTCATCTCAGCTGCAGGATAACCTTCGGCATGGATGTAAGAAATTTCTTTAAGTTTAAGTGCCCCTTCTAATGCAGATGGGAAGTTATAGCCTCTACCTAAATATAAGAAGTTGGTCGCATCAACAAATTGTTTAGCAATATTTTTGGTAACCTCGTGAGAAGATTGCAATACTTCTTCAACTTTAACTGGGATAGCATCTAATTCTGTAATTAAACGCATAAACTCTGCATTGCCTAAGTTGCCATTATGCTTTCCTAATTTAAGAGCGATTAAAGACAAAATTGTTAACTGAGCAGTGAAGGCTTTTGTAGAAGCCACCCCTATCTCTGGACCAGCATGCGTGTAAGATCCTGCATCTGTTACTCTTGCAATAGAAGAATCTACAACATTACAAATACCATACACAAAAGCGCCTTTCTCTTTGGCTAATTTGATAGCCGCCATTGTATCGGCTGTTTCTCCAGATTGAGAAATCGCTATAACGACATCTTTCGGACCAATAATGGGGTTTCTATATCTAAATTCTGATGCATATTCTACCTCAACAGGAATTCTTGCAAACTCTTCGATAAGATATTCACCAATAAGACCAGCATGCCAAGAAGTACCACAAGCAATGATGATAATTCTTTCCGCTTTATTAATACGATCAAGGTGATCCCAGATACCAGCCATTTTAATAATACCTTCGTTAACCAAAAGTCGTCCTCTCATGGTATCAAGAATTGATTTTGGTTGTTCAAAGATTTCTTTTAACATGAAATGTTCATAGCCTCCTTTTTCAATTTGCTCAAGATTTAATCTAAGTTCCTGAATAGCGGGTTCTATTTTTTCGTTGTCTTTGATAGTGTAGATATCCACACCTTTTTCCAATGAAATGGTTGCCATATGTCCTTCTTCAAGATATACAGCTTCTTTTGTATATTCTACAAAAGGTGAAGCATCGGACGCTATAAAGAACTCATTTTCTCCGAGCCCTATTGCCAGTGGTGATCCCAATCTTGCAACGATTAATTCTCCTGGGAAATCTTCGTGCATCACTGTAATTGCATAAGCGCCATAAACTTCGTTAAGTGCAGCTCTAACAGATGAAGCGAAATCAGCTGAAGGATTTTTATCTGTGAAATATTGAATTAAGTTGACTAAAACCTCAGTATCCGTTTCTGATTTAAATTCAAAACCATTTCCAACAAGCATTGTTTTGATGGTATCATAATTTTCGATGATCCCATTATGTACTAAAGCAATTTTGCCATCGTTTGATAAATGAGGATGCGAGTTTCTATCACTAGGTACACCATGTGTTGCCCAACGGGTGTGCCCCATACCGATGTGGGAAGTTCCTTTCATTGATTCTGAAATAGCCACCAAATCATCAACTTTTCCTTTGGTTTTTTGAACTTCAAAATCATTATTTTTATTTTCAAGTACAATTCCTGCACTATCGTAACCTCTATATTCTAAACGTCTTAGTCCACTAATTACGATATCGTAAGCATCTCTAAAACCAGTATATCCAACAATTCCGCACATAATTTTATATGTTTAATTTATTTGTGTTATTAATTTGTTTGTTTTTTTGAATAAGCGACTTTTAATTGAACAAATTGCGAATTACTAATTTCTTTACCAATATTATCGAAATCCGTTCCTTTAAAAATCATTCTATTAGGTGTATAAGCTCTATCCGTGTAATCAACTCCAAGAATTTCTCCTGTTGAAGCGCTATTAAGATACGACCCTAAATCAACAACTAAATCTTTAGCTTCTTTACCCTGTTCAATAATATCTTTAAGCGTTTTGGTGATTCCGATGTCATAATAGGCCAATTCTTTATCCAAATCATAAGATTTAATAAGTAAATAATTGGTATTAGCCAATACGCTCATATCAGATAGCAATTCTGTAGAACCAGTTTCTTTCACCGTAAAATATCGTGGCTTTTCGTAAGCATTCGCCCAAATAGACGTATCGGTATATATTCTAATTTTAGCAGTAACAATGGCTGTTTTATCGTTTTTATACAAGTCACGTAATTGGGCAACAGTTTGTGCCGGTATTTTTAGTCCAAAGCTACTACCTCCCATACCTTGTGCAAACAACTGCGGCTGACCATCTTGTGAAATAGTCTCCATGGCTGCCTTATAAGGCGTTCCTAACCTATTATATTCGATTTGATTGAATTTAGCATTGGAGCCAGCCAAGCTTAACTCATAATCAAAACTTTCTCTTTTCACAGTTCCGTCAGATTGTGGAACATCTTTTTTGTAATATAATTTAATTGAATTACCTGCCGGCGTGAATTTGAAGATATAACCGTCTGTTTCATCAACCGAAATCTGAATTCCTTTAAAATAACGAATAAAACTAGCTGCGTTTGCTAACTCTGGTTGTTTATTCTTAGCAATAATTTTAGTTTGAAAAAAATCTTTATCTAAAGGAATACGTAGGCTAACATCTCTATTAAGCAACTCTGATCCGCCATCATCTTTTGTTATCACTACAGAATTAATAGTCCCATCAAAAACCTTTGCCCCTATTACATTAGCGTTCACATTGACCATTTTGTTAGAATTCACTTTATCTGAATAAGCTCCTAAAAAATCTTCGACCTCTCTAACTTTGATATTAAATTTAGTTTTTTCACCACCGATTTCGAGTTTGCCATATTTTGTTACTGGATAAGTTTTCACAACTTTTTTTGCAGCAACATTTCCATCTGGATAAATATAATCCTCATTGGTTGTTGTAACCAGAGAATCTGAGTTATATAATGGCGTCATAACCAAAACTGCAGAATCCAAAACTGCATTTGTCCCGAAATCAAAATTATCGCTTGACATTCTAACTTGGCTGACATAACTTGATTTTTGCATTCCGAAAGCAGGTTCATTAAAAGCTCCTAAAGTTGCATAGGCTAGCTGGCTAGCATCGGTACGAATGACATCACCGTTATTAATATTGTAGGCAACAATACCAAAAGTTTTCTCAACACCTTCTGCACTATTCCCATCGAAAAGTTGCTCTCCAAGGTTATCCATTTCGGATTCGCAACTTACAGCTACTAGAGTCAAAGCTAGCACCCCACCTAATTTGATTAGGTTTTTAAATTTATTTATCATTCTTGTTTTTTCGATTTAATATACTTGCGAAATAACATCTACACTAAGATAGTCTGACTTTTCTACTGAAGCTTCACCATAAGCCGCATCCAAAGAGTCTATTAAGAATTCATCACCTTTAACAATAGTATCAACATAAGCCATAGCATCGTTCACAAATCCTAAAAACCTTGGATTATCTAACGAAGATAACTCAGTAATATTATCAAAAGTCAAAATTTCTTTTGTGTTGCTTCCTAGCTCAGCATCCGTTTCATTATAAAGAGACAAGACCAATTTTGTATCATTAAAATAAGTATCATCTTTATAATACGTTTTTAAGTAGATTGGTATTAAAGAGGCCATCCAACCGTTGATATGAATAACGTCTGGCACCCAATTAAGTTTTTTAATTGTTTCTATAACACCTCTTGCGAAGAATACGGCTCTTTCGTTGTTATCTTCAAAAGCTTTTTCTTCATCATCGAAGTACAATTGCTTTCTTTTGAAATACTCTTCGTTATCGATGAAATAAACTTGAAGTCTTTCTCCTGGCAAAGACGCCACTTTAATAATTAAAGGTTGATCTAGATCATTGATGATAATATTCATCCCTGATAGTCTGATAACTTCGTGTAATTGGAATTTTCTTTCGCTTATTTGTCCAAACCTTGGCATGAAAACCCGCACATCGTTACCTTCTTGATGCATCTTCAACGCCATTTGGTTGACCATATTTCCCATGTTAGAACCTTCATGGTAAGGATACATCTCTGTCGTAACGTACAAAATCTTTTGATTCGGCATAATATATTTTATTGTCTAAAAAGTATAAACACTTTATTCTGCAAAATTACAAAAATTTATTGCATTTATTTTGTTTTAATAATTTTTAAGTAAATTTATGACTCGAACCGGACTATTCTTACAGAAAATCAACATTTTAACAAATTATTTTACAAATAATTAACAAATAAAAATATTGTTATAAATACATTTTCTAACTTTACATTCTATTTTAATGTAAGTATGAAAATCTTAAACAACAAGGCCGAATTGCTAGACTTTGTCGCTGACATAAAAAAGCAAAACAAAAACATCGGTTTCGCGCCAACTATGGGCGCTTTACATAACGGACATCTATCTTTATATAAAGTTGCAAGAGAAAATAATGACATTGTTATCTCTTCCATTTTTGTAAATCCCACGCAGTTCAACAATCTTGAAGATCTAGAAAAATACCCACGAACCATTGCGCATGACATTGAAAAATTAAAAAATTCTGAATTGGTTGATGCAGTCTATATACCAACTGTTAACGACATTTACCCTAATGGGCTAGCGAGCAAACAATACAACTTCAACGGCTTGGAAAACGAAATGGAAGGCGCAGCCCGCCCAGGACATTTCGATGGCGTCGGAACTGTCATCGAAGCCTTATTTGGCCAAATACAACCAGATGATGCTTATTTTGGCGAAAAAGATTATCAACAATTAAAAATCATCGAAACTTTAGTTAAAAATTTAAAACTCTCTGTTAAAATCCATGGTGTCGCCATCCACAGACAAGAAGATGGACTTGCAATGAGCTCGCGAAACGCAAGACTTAACAACGAAGAAAAAAATGCCTCTACCATCATTTACAAAACTTTAAAACAAGTCAATGACTGGTTCCGTGTCATTAGTATTCCTGAAATTAAGGAGCGTGTTGTCGAAATTTTTGAAAAACAGGACAATATGGAATTAGAATATTTTCTTATTGCCGACGAAGAAAACCTGAAAGAAACAGACTTTTTCTACAAGGACAAAAACTACAGAGCTTTTATCGTTGTTAACGTCGGAAAAGTAAGATTGATTGACAATATACATCTGGAGTAATCCAGATTTTTTTTGGCATAATGTACAAAAACATAGAAGCCTCCTTATTCAGGAGGCTTCTAAACACCAAATCACAAAATATTAATATGAAAAAAATTTACTATGAGGTAAATTTGTGACCCGGCTGGGATTCGAACCCAGGACCCATACATTAAAAGTGTATTGCTCTACCAGCTGAGCTACCGAGTCTTGAATGTAACATTCAAAGTTTTTTTGCAGTGCCTGCGACTGGACTCGAACCAGCACATCCTTAGGAAACCACCCCCTCAAGATGGCGTGTCTACCAATTTCACCACGCAGGCAAAAAGATCTTTCAATCTTATTGCTAGTGACCCGGCTGGGATTCGAACCCAGGACCCATACATTAAAAGTGTATTGCTCTACCAGCTGAGCTACCGAGTCGGCCACTTTAACAAAGCTTGTTCTTATCTCTAAGTATTATCCTTTGTTTTTAGTGGTGCAAAGATATATCTTTTTTTTGATTCTCAAAATTTTTTTTCGAAATTTGTTGAAAATAAAAACATGATAATTTCCCTAATCGGCTACATGGGAAGCGGAAAATCACACATTTCCAAACTCTTAAGCCAAAAAATTAACTTCAAACTAATTGATCTAGACCATCAAATAATTTTGAAACATCAAAAAAAAATCTCCGAAATCTTCACTGAGCATGGCGAAATCTTCTTTAGGAAAGAAGAAAAATCAGTTCTGGAAGATATTTTGAAACTTGATAACGACATTGTATTGAGCCTTGGCGGCGGCACACCTGTATATTATAACAATATGGATTTGATTAAATCGAAATCCAAAAGTGTATTTTTACAAGCATCTGTTAGCACTTTGACAGATCGTCTTTTGCGACAAAAAGCCAAACGCCCTTTAATAGCCCGCTTGCCTGATGAGGATCTACCAGAATTTATAGCTAAGCATTTGTTTGAGCGAAATGCCTTTTATAACCGTGCAGAATTTATTATTAATACAAATAATAAAAGCCCAGAAGATATTGTTGATGAAATCATGTTAGCTTTAGATTTAAAATAAAAAAAGACGGGGGAATTAATCTTCCTCGTCTTCATTAAGCTCTTTAAAGTACAAATCCCAAGATTCCTCATCGCCCACCCCAGCGGTTTCTTTTTCCTCATCGGTATCGAGAAAACCTTCAATTTCTCGTCGGTCTTTTTTGGTTGGTCGCCCTTCTCCTCTTTGTCTATAATAGTTTTGAGAACTCTGACGCATTTTCAGGATTTCGTATTGCTCTTTATCTGTCTTGTCTGTTACGTGTAGAGAAACCAATTTGGCACCGATACGGCTTTTGGGAATTTGCAGAATTTCGATTTTATAATCGATTTGATTTTTTCTGATTTTTATAATATCTCCTACTTTAACCTCTTTTGAAGACTTTACAGTTGATGCACCTATACTAACACGATTCTTTTTTATCTCTTCTGCAGCAATGCTTCTGGTCTTATAAAATCTTACACTCCACAAAAATTTATCAATTCGCATATTTTTTTATACTTTTGCTCCGTTAAATAATCGGCAATTTAAGATTAAATCAAAAATGAAAAAAATATTATTCGGTTTTGCAGTGTTAGCACTTGCATTACAAAGTTGTAAGAAAGACAATGATGCGGAAGAAGTTTATACCGAACCAACGATCGAACTGCAAAATGAGCATGACGATATAGCAATATCTAAATTTTTAGACACTAATTATTTTGATACACAAGGAAACATCAAAGCTTTTAGCGATAAAGATGATAGCGATGATGACAAACCAAAGCTATCTAGCTATGAAAAAGAAACTTTAGCTAACGGCACCATTATTATTAAAAGACCTGGCGCACAACCTACAGAAGGAAAAACGATTGCACCAACAGACAGTCTAAGAATCATGAGTACAACAACTGCTTATTGGGCGACTGATGAAGAGAGCGAAGTTAAATTCCGCTATGGTTATGTATTTTCTAATGACATCTACGGAAGCGGCAATCCACAAGTTGACCCGCCTTACTATTATGTGACAGAAAAATTCATGGCCGATAATAAGAATACAAACCGTAATTATTATCAAATGGAAGGTTTCCAAGAAGCTTTGCAACATTTTAAATCTTGGGAAATAGAGGATTCTGTTACGCCAAACTTACAAGGTGTAATCATTGTACCTTCTAGAGCAGCTTTTGCCAGAGATGATTATTACCATGCTCCATCTTATCCTACATATTCTTTACGAAACAGAACTTTCGTATTTAACTTCCAAGTTTACAAAAGCATTACCAGACCAAAACCTTAATTTTTGGTTTCAAAATATAAAAAAAGAGAATCGTATTGATTCTCTTTTTTGTTTCTAGAAGTTTAAATATCATTAAATCTTAGCTAAAAAATCTTCAAAAACCGACTCAACAGACACGACGCCGTCCTCATCTATTTTATTAAGTTTTAATAATTCTATTTGATTAACCGACTGCTCGTCAAAAACTTTTTTCACACGAACATAATTCTCTGTAAATCCGTACATGTAACCATTCTTGTCTTCATGCTCCCAAAGTACAGGCAAAGTTTTACCTAACTGGGTTTGATAAAAAGCCATTTTCTTTTTCTCAGAAAGAATTCTCAACATTTTGTTACGCTTTTTTCGTTCAGGGATTGGCACAACGCCTTCCATATCAGCCGCCTCGGTATTTTCTCTTTCAGAATACGTAAAAACATGCAAATACGAAATGGGTAAAGAGTTAATGTAATTATAAGTTTCCATAAAAAGTTCTTCCGTTTCTCCAGGAAAACCAACAATAACGTCGACACCAATTGCTGCGTCTGGCATAACGTCACGAATTTTTGACACCCGATCCGAGTAAATTTTGGTAAGGTAACGGCGCTTCATCAGCTTCAAAAGATCATCGCTTCCACTTTGCAACGGAATATGAAAATGCGGCACAAAACTTTGGCTTTTTGAGACTAAATCTATGCTTTCGTCTTTTAAAAGATTGGGTTCAATTGAAGAAATACGAATTCTTTCGATACCGTCAACTTTGTCCAATTCTGAAATTAAATCCAGAAAAGTATGTTCATGCTTTTTGTTTCCAAACTCTCCTTTCCCGTAATCACCAATATTGACACCCGTCAACACAATTTCTTTAATATCTTTAGCAGCAATTTCTTGTGCGTTTTTCACAACATTATCGATGGTATCACTTCTCGAAATCCCTCTAGCTAACGGAATTGTGCAATAGGTACATTTGTAATCGCAACCATCCTGAACTTTAAGAAAAGCACGTGTGCGGTCGCCAATCGAATAAGAACCTATAAAAAAATCGGCTTCATCAATTTCACAAGAATGTATTTCTGCCGAGCTTTCTGATTTTTCTAAATCGCTGAGATAACTTAAAATGTTGAATTTTTCTTTGGCACCAAGCACCAAATCTACACCTTCAATATCTGAGATTTCTTCAGGTTTTAACTGCGCATAACATCCAATAATAGCCACTAGACCTTCTGGATTAGCTTTCATTGCACGCTTCACATGAAATTTGCATTCTTTGTCAGCATTATCAGTAACCGAACATGTATTGATAATATAAACCTTTGCAGGCTGGTCAAAGTCCACCTTTTCGTAACCTGCATCCACCAGTTGGCGCGCAATAGTTGATGTTTCTGCAAAATTAAGCTTACAACCTAAAGTATGGAAAGCCACCGTGTTAGGCTGTTGTTGTCGTTCTGTCATAAGGTTGCAAAATTACTAATAAAATCCAATAATCTCAAAATGAGTTTAAACACAAAAAAAGCCAATTAAATTGACTTTTTAGTTGGCTTTTTATTTTCAATAGGTTCTTTTGGGACTTTCAAACCTTTTTCTCTAGCTTCAGAAATCCCAATGGCAACCGCTTGTTTTCTATCGGTCACTTTTTTACCCGAACTGGTTTTAAGCTCACCTTCTTTATACTCATGCATTACTTCTGCAATCTTTTCCTGTGCTTTTTTAGAATATTTTTTTGTTGTCATTATTTTATGATTTTGGAATTAAAACACCAAGTTCATAAACTTTGGTATGCATCAAATAGCGGACACGCTCGCGCGAGGTTACACTCTGGATTTCTCCTTTTTTGTCAACCACAAAAACACCGTCTTCAGAAATTAAAGCGTCAGAATCTGACATTAATTCTTCTTCGATGCTTTTCTCTTTAATCTCAGCAGTGCGTTCTATATATTGCGCAACAAGACTTTTAAATAAAGGATTTCCAGAATGGACAATATCATAATCCAAGCTAGACTTTGCCATAAAATAATTTTTTTTTGCAATTAGCCCCGCTGCATCATCGAACACTGGATTATCATTACCATCCAAAAAACCGACTTCTGTTAATGTACCATGATTATCTCTTGCAAATTGTTCAGCTTCTTCAAAAGAATTAAACATGGTATAAAGCACATCGTTTTCAAATTGAAATTTTGTCAAACGACTTCTGATATCTGTATTTTTCATAGTAAACAATTTTTGGTGTTATCGTATAAATACAAGAATGTTGCCAAGCAAGTCGCAATTCTACGTTCAAATCGTTAAATTATACACAAAAAATGTATCTTTACGAAAGTTTATTCTAATAATTTATAATGAAAAAAATAATTCTATCGAGTCTATTAATGGCTACATTTTACAATGTTAGCGCACAAAACATTACTTTAGACAAAATATATTCCGGCCACTATCGCGGAAAAGGAATTTCAGGAATCTCCTCTTTAAAAAACGGTGAAAACTATGCAGTGATAGAGCAAGGAGGAATTGCAAAATATTCTTATAAATCCTTTCAAAAAGAGGGAAATATTGTGGATGGAAATTTTGAAAGCTATCAGTTTTCAGAAGATGAATCCAAAATTTTATTACTAAAGGAAAGTCAGCCCATTTACAGACATTCTTTTTTAGGAAAATTCGATATTAAGGATTTAAAATCCGGAAAAACAACGAGTTTAAACAATGGGGATTTCGTTCAAGAGCCTACATTTTCTCCAGATGCTACAAAAGTGGCTTTCATTTCAAATAATAACTTATTTTATCAGGATTTAAATTCAGGAAAAATTACTCAAATAACACATGATGGAAAGAAAAATTCCATAATTAATGGTTTAGCAGATTGGGTGTATGAAGAAGAATTCGGACACGCAAAACAATATGAATGGACCAAAAATTCCGATGCCATTGTTTTTGTAAAATCCGATGAAACCGAAGTTCCAGAAATGTATATTCCTATTTACGGGAAAAATCTTTATCCTCAGGAAATGAGATTTAAATACCCTAAAGCTGGAGAAAAAAACTCTATTGTTTCTGCAAATTTATACCGTTTAGATAATGCTAAAACAACAGCTTTAAATTTAAAATCTTTCAAAAATTATTATATTCCAAATGTATACAAAACAGCAAAAGCGGACGAAATTGTACTCATCACTTCTGAAAGAACTCAAAATGCTTCAGATATTTTAAAAGTAAATACGAAAACAGGCAACGTACAAAAACTTTTCACAGAAACAGATCCTGCTTGGATAGAAACCGATAATGTAACCTTGGAATTCTTGGAGGATAATTCATTCTTATGGGGATCTGAAAGAGATGGAAACCGTCATTTATATTGGTATGATGAAAGCGGAAAGCTAAAAAAACAGATTACGAAAGGAAATTGGGAGATTACAGATTATTACGGTTTCAACCCAAAATCTAAGGAAGTTTATGTACAAACTACAGAAAAAGGAAGCATTAATAAAGTAATTTCAAAAATTAATATCGACAATGGGAAGTCTAAAATTATTTCTAATCTCGAAGGGAATAATTCTGGGAATTTTAGTAAAAATTATCAATATTTCATAGAAACTTCTTCTACAGCAGCAAAACCATACACTTATGTTTTAAAAAACAATGACGGAAAGCAGCTTAAAGAATTACAAAACAACAACGAACAGCTGCAAAAATTAAAAGCCGATAATTTTGTTGATAAAGAATTCATCACCATTCCGAATGAAGCAGGTGACCAAATGAACGCTTGGATAATTAAGCCTAAAAACTTCGATCCTTCTAAAAAATATCCGTTATTCATGTATCAGTATTCGGGACCTGGCTCACAATCTGTTGCCAATTCTTGGGATAACGGAAATACCATTTGGTTTGAAATGTTGGCTCAAAAAGGATATATCGTAGCTTGTGTTGACGGAAGAGGAACTGGTTTTAAAGGTTCTAAATACAAAAAAGTAACTTATTTAAATTTAGGAAAATACGAAATTGAAGACCAAATAACTGCTGCAAAATGGTTTGGAAAACAATCTTATATCGACAAATCTAGAATCGGAATTTTCGGGTGGAGTTTTGGTGGCTACATGTCATCTTTGGCTTTAACAAAAGGGGCAGACACTTTTAAAATGGGAATTGCCGTTGCACCAGTAACCAACTGGAGATATTATGACACCGTTTACACAGAACGTTTCTTAAAAACACCTCAAGAAAATCCTGACGGATATGATAAAAATTCGCCAACAGAATATGCTCAATTATTAAAAGGCAAGTTTTTATTAATCCACGGAACAGCCGATGACAATGTACATTTCCAAAATTCTATGGAGTTTTCTGAAGCTTTAATTCAAAATAAAAAACAATTTGAATTCATGGCTTATCCAGACAAAAATCATGGTATTTACGGCGGACAAACCAGACCTCAACTCTACGAAAAAATGACGAATTTTATTTTAGAGAATCTTTAATTAATCCATACCAACATCTTTCTTATCCATGAAAGGTGTTTTTTTCAAAAAAAACTAGATGCATCAATATTATTTATTTTATCTATTGAAATAAAATATTATTTTTGGAAAATTCGAAAAATAAAAATATGAAATCAAAACATCCTAAAGGACTTCCCTATCTTTTTTTCACAGAAATGTGGGAAAGATTTGGTTATTATTTAATACTTGGAATTTTCGTTCTTTACCTTATAGAACCTCAAGGAATGGGCGGCGGTTTAGGAATTACCGACAAAAATGCGGATGATATTTTCGGGACTTATATCGCATTAACTTACTTAACCCCTTTTATTGGTGGATTTTTGGCGGATAGAGTTTTAGGATACATCAAATCTATTTACCTCGGTGGAATTTTAATGGCGGCAGGATATATTGGTTTGGGACTTTTCAAAGAGATGTCTTTGTTTTATGCTTCCTTAGCGTTAATAATTGTCGGAAACGGCTTTTTTAAACCTACTATTTCTACCCTTTTAGGAAATCTATATTCAGAGGAACCTTACAAGGCCAATAAAGATTCTGGTTACAATATTTTCTATATGGGAATTAATATTGGAGCATTCATTTGTAATATTATTGCTGCTTTTATGCGTAATAAATTCGGATGGGGAGAAGCCTTTATTACCGCTGGAGTGGGAATGCTTTTAGGTTTAGTTATTTTCAGTATTGGTTTAAAACATTACAAACACGCTGCAGAAATGAAACCTGTACAAGAAGGTGATACCAAACTTTCGCAGATTTTATTAAAAGTGTTTGTTCCTGCCATTATTGCCGGAGCTATTGGTTGGTTTATCCCAGGAAATTTAATAGGAAGTGATTCTACAGACGCCTTTATTTTTGCGTGTATTCCGGTTATTTATTTCTATGTTTCTCTTTATTTTAAATCAAAACCAGAAGAAAAACCTTCTATAGGAGCGTTACTTTCCATTTTTTTAATTTCGATGTTCTTTTGGGCAGTTTTCAAACAAAATGGAACAGCTTTAACAAGATGGGCCAATTATTATACAGATAGAAGTGTTCCTGCTGCTGCAGAAAAACCTTTAGAAAAAATCTACATGGTGGAAGGAATTGATTATGCTGATTCTAAAGAGCCAATTCCTGTTTATGACGATCAATTTAGAGCTAAAAAAGAAAATGGAGAACCGGTAAAAGCCATTGGCAAGAATGTATATTTTAATAATATTTCTCCTGAACAAAAATCTGCAATTGAAGCAAAACCAGATTCTAAAATATTCCTTTACAACACCGAGCTTTTCCAATCGATAAATCCTTTTTGGGTAATCGTTCTTACCCCAATAATTGTAGGAGCTTGGATGTTTTTAAGAAAAAGAGGAAAAGAACCTAGCACTCCATCAAAAATTGTTTTGGGACTTTTTATTTCTGCACTTTCTTGTATAGTAATGGTTTGGGCGGTTCATGCAGGCGACAACGGAAGTATGAAGGTTTCGCCATGGTGGTTGGTAGCGAGTTATGGTGTAATTACAGTGGGCGAACTTTGCCTTTCACCAATGGGATTATCTTTCGTGTCTAAACTTTCGCCAGCAAGAATCACTGCTTTAATGATGGGTGGATTTTTCTTAGCCAACTCTGTTGGGAACAAGCTTTCAGGGATTTTAGCAAGTACTTGGTACAGTTACGAAAACAAGGCCAATTACTTCTTAGTTAATTTTGCTTTGTTGATTTTTGCAACGCTTTTAGGTCTTTCCATGCTGAAACGACTTAATAAAATCATGAAAGAAAAAGGACATTAATTTTAATTCACTTTTATAAAAATAAAACCTCTTCAATATTAAATTTGAAGGGGTTTTTAGTTTTAAACATCAAAATTTACCCCTCCAAATTGAATAATTTCGTTATCTTTCGGCTCCAAAAAAAATGTAAAATTTAAATTAATGGCAACGGAAGCAACGCAGAAAGATTTTTATAAATCCGAAATTTTAGGACAAAGATCAGGTCTATTTGTCCTTTTCTTCACAGAAATGTGGGAACGTTTTTCCTTCTACGGAATGCGTGTACTTTTAATTCAGTTTTTAACAGCAGCAGTAATTTCAGGTGATCCAAAATCTGGCTGGGCATGGAGCGCAGAACAAGCAGGAGCTCTTTATGGAACTTATGCTATGATGCTTTATTTAACTCCAATTTTTGGGGGAATTATCGCTGATAAATATATTGGTTCTAGAATGGCGGTAATTATTGGCGCCGCAATTATGACTATTGGACATGCTTCCATGGCGTTTGACACCCCTACCATGTTTTTTATTGGTTTGGCGTGTTTGGTAATAGGAACTGGATTTTTCAAACCTAATATGCCTTCTATTTTAGGGGAAATGTACAAAGATCTACCCGAAAAGAAAGACGGTGCCTACACCATTTTCTATATGGGTGTAAACGCTGGAGCCTTCTTCGGAATGATGCTTTGCGGATATATTGCAGAAACGCAAGGATGGCATTGGGGATTCGGGTTAGCTGGAATTTTCATGTTGTTGGGAACGCTGCAATTCGCTTTTGCAAAACCTTTAATGGGGAATTTAGGCGTATTGGATAAATCCAAAGAAGAGCCAGAAACTGTAGAAACCAAAGAAATAAAATCTACAGAAGACACCGACAAAAGAAATCCTTTTACGACGCTAGATTATATTCTAATCGGAATTGTTGGGGTAATTGGTTTATTGTACGCCTTCAACGATCCATTGTCTAAAAACGGAATTATTGATATGTTCTCAAGTTTGGACACGCCTTTCCTACGTGGACAATATATCATGATTATTTTAGCTTTAATCATCTTTATTTATCTTATTGTTTCGCGTATTCTTCGTTACGATAAAGTGGTTCGTGATAGAATGTTTGCCGTAGTTTTATTGGCATTCTTCCTTATTTTCTTCTTTATGAGTTTTGAACAAGGAGCCACTTCTTTGGTTTTAGTAGCAAGAGATTATATTGATAGAAGTTTAACAGGTTCTAGCTTAACCATCTTCAATATGGTAAATACAGCATTTACAATAGTTCCTTTGGCTATTATTTCTTGGGTATTGGTGAAGTTAGCGGCTAACACTTGGAAGAGAATTGCATTATCTAATGTTATTCTTGTTCTTTGTTTTGTTCTTATTTGGGGAGCAGCACTTTGGATGTTGAAAAATGAGTTTTCTAAAGAAGCTTCAGAAATTACGGTTTCTTGGTTCTCAACGCTTAACTCATTCTTTATTATCGCTTTAGCATCCACCGTTTCAAAACTTTGGGAATCTAAATACAATCCTTCTGCGGCCTTCAAATATGGTTTTGGACTTATTTTGGTAGCTATTGGTTTCTTAATTTTAGGATTAGGATCAATGGGCATTTCAGAAGGGGTAAAAATCTCAATGATTTTCTTGGTGTTAACTTATTTATTCCACACTTTAGGAGAATTATTTATTTCACCAGTAGGATTATCTTATGTTTCTAAACTGGTTCCCGCACGTATGTTGGCATTTATGTTTGGAATTTGGTATTTAGCCATCGCCATTGCACAAAAGTTAGCTGCCGTTTTGGGTGGACAAGTAGAAACAATCCAAGCCCAGTATTCATTAAGCCATTTCTTCTTTTTGTTCACAGCAATTCCAGTAGGAGCAGGTTTATTGGTAATGCTTTTGAATCCATTAATTAAAAAATTAATGCACGGAATTAAGTAATTTATTTTTAAATAATATAAAGCCACATCTTAGGATGTGGTTTTTTTGTTTTTAATAGTCGAAAAACTTGCTAAAACATCAAAAAAAACTATATTTGTGAGTCTTAACAAAAAATTAACATTAATAAATATGAATACAGTACAACAGAAAGGGCATCCTAAAGGATTATACCTTTTGTTCTTCACTGAGATGTGGGAGCGTTTTTCTTACTATGGAATGCGTGCAATCCTTATCCTTTACCTTACAAAAAAATTGGTAGAAGGCGGATTAGGAATGGACGAACAAAATGCAACTTTGTTATATGGCTATTTCACAGGTCTTGTTTACTTCACACCACTTATTGGTGGATGGCTTGCAGATAAATTCCTAGGCAAAAGATTAGCGATTACCATAGGAGGTATTACCATGATGATTGGGCAGTTTGTACTGTTCGGAATGAACAACATGACGGGGCTTTATATCGGCCTACTCTTACTAATTATTGGTAACGGATTCTTTAAACCAAATATATCAACCTTGGTTGGTGGACTGTATGCGGATGGAGACGACCGTAGAGACTCTGCATTCTCTATTTTCTATATGGGGATTAACCTAGGAGCATTAATTGCGCCTTTCATTGTAGGTTATTTTACAGATAATTTATTCGCTACCACAAATGCTGATGGTACAGTAGCATTTGGATACAGATATGGTTTCCTTGCAGCAGGTGTTGGTATGTTATTGGGACAATTGGTATTTAATGTTTTAGCTCAAAAATATCTAGGCGATTTAGGTAAAAAACCTATTGGTGCTATTTCTAACAACGAAAATACTGAGGAACATTTACAATCCATTAATCCAGAAACTGGAGAAGCTTTAACAAAACCTCAAGAAAAGCAAAGAATTTCTGTTATCTTTATTTTATTCTTGTTTGCAGTATTTTTCTGGGCAGGATTTGAGCAAGCAGGTTCGTCCTTATCTTTATATACCGATAAATTTATTAATAGAACGGTTTTCGGATTTGAAATTCCAACCTCATGGTTCCAATCTGTCAACCCAATATTCATTGTAACATTAGCGCCTTTATTCGCCATGTTCTGGAGTTCTAAACTAGGTAAAAAACTTTCTACCCCTGTTAAAATGGGTGTGGGTATGATTATTTTAGGTATCGGATTCTGGTTTATGCTTGGAGCAGTTGCTGAACGTAATTCTAACGGTGACATCGCAGATATCGCTAACAAAGCTGGGATGATGTGGTTGATTATGACTTACTTACTACACACTATTGGCGAACTTTGTTTATCCCCAGTTGGTTTGTCAGTTGTTACTAAACTTTCACCTCCAAAATTAGCATCTATCTTAATGGCAGTTTGGATGCTTTCATCTTCCGTAGCTAACTTTATCGGTGGATTTGTAGCTTCAATTGTTGAAACTTTAGGAGCAGGTGAAGTATTTACATACATCTCTGGATTTGTAATTGTCTGCGGTTTATTACTTTTACTTTTAAGTAAATATATCAGCAGAATGATGCACGGTGTTAAATAATTACATTGAGTATCCACTCAAATAAAACAATAAAACCTCTGACATTTCAGAGGTTTTTTTATACATTAGCGAAGCTGTTTCATTAGTAGAAGCAGCTTCTTATTTTATGTACACATTAGAACAAATACAAGATTTTAAAGGAAAGTATCCCAAACAAATTTGGAGTTTATTTTTCTCTGAAATGTGGGAACGTTTTTGCTTCTACGGAATGCGTGGAATGCTGGTGTTTTTCATGATTCATCAACTTAACTTTCAGGAAAAAGAAGCCAATTTACAATACGGTGCAACACAGGCATTTGTGTATGCTTTTACTTTTATTGGAGGACTTTTCGCTGATAAAATTTTAGGTTTCCGAAAATCACTTTTCTGGGGTGGATTATTAATGATTGTCGGAAGTGGCTTGTTGGCAACAGATCCGCACGATTTCTTTTATTTCGGTTTAGCCTTTATCATTATTGGAACAGGCTTTTTCAAACCTAATATTTCCACTATGGTCGGCGAGCTTTACAAAGAAGGCGATAACAGAACCGATGCAGGATTCTCTCTGTTTTATGCAGGGATTAATCTAGGAGCATTTTTAGGAGGTTACATTTGTGTTGCCATTGGTAAAGGATACATGCTTTCTTCAGTTATTGATGAGGCACATCGTTGGAATGTCGCATTCGGGTTGGCAGCTGTGGGGATGTTGGTAAGTCTTATTAATTTTCATTTTACTAAAAAATCTTTAGGACCTATTGGCCTACAGCCTGGACATCCAGAAGCGATTGTAAAAGCCAAAGCTCTTCCAAAATGGGCAGAATACGCGGTGTATGCGGGCACATTGCTTTTGATTCCGTTAATCCAAGTGATGGTTTCTAAAACAGAATACACCGATTATTTCATGTACATCATTGGTCCAGCAACTTTAGTCTATTTATTCTACGAGATGTCAAAAGTTTCGGTTGCAGAACGTAAAAAACTGATTGCTGCTTTGGTATTCATTATTTTCTCGATTGTTTTTTGGGGAATCTATGAACAAAGTGGAGGCTCACTAAGCATCTTTGCCGCAAAGAATCTAAATGATTCTTTATTAGGATTAACAGTTGATCCCAACGGCGTCAATAACTCTGGAGGCGCATTTTTCATTATTCTTTTAGCACCTTTATTTGGATTGTTATGGATTTGGTTAGGAAAACGAAAATTAGAACCCAATACGATTATTAAATTTGGTTTAGGATTTATCTTTCTAGGCTTGGGTTATTATGTTTTGTTTGCAACACGATTTTTTGCAACAGACGGCGTGTCGTCTTTAGATATTTTCACAACAGCTTTGCTTGTTATCACCATTGGTGAGCTCTGCTTATCACCCATTGGTTTATCCATTATGACCAAACTTTCACCTGCAAAACTTCAAGGAATTATGATGGGAATGTGGTTTTTAGCCTCTGCTTATGGACAATATGTTGCAGGACTAATTGGTGCCAATATGGCTGAAGCAAGAGAAAATGCAGGCGCAGCAGAATCATTATTAACTTATACAGATGGTTACAAACAATTGGGTGTCTATGCGTTAATTGCTGGTGTGGTATTAATTTTGATATCTCCTCTTATTAAAAAATTAATGCAAGAAGTGAAATAATATTTTTCTATTTCTTCATAAAACCTATACAGATGATGAAGATTTTTTTCCAAGTACTTTTTATACTAATGTCTAACTTTTCCTTTGCACAAGTACATTGGATGACAATTGGCGAAGCTTTAGAAGCTCAAAAAAAAGTCCCGAAAAAAATCTTCATCTCTTTTACAGAGAGCAATTGTGATACTTGTCAAAAGATGGAAAACCAAACTTTTGAAAATCCTATTATTGCTAAAATTATTTCTGAAAACTTTTATCCTGTCAAATTTTTTACAGATAGCAAAGAAAAAGTCAACTTCCATGGTCGTATCTTCGAATGGAAAGATAGTCTGAAATCTACTCTCCATCCCTTTGCAAAGTATATGAACATTTCTAAAGTGCCCGCATTAATATTTTTGGATGAACAATCTTCGCCAATTATCAGTCTTATGGGCGCTTTGTCTGCAAAAGATGTTGAGCCTTATTTCTCCATGATTACCTCGCAGAATTATAAAAATATAAAGACGCGTCAGCAATGGGATGATTATCAACGAAAATTCAGGTCTAAAATAAAAGATTAAAACTTATAGAAGCTTCATGTATGTGAGTTTTTTTTCTTTTGATTGTCTTAATCTCTTACTATATGCGTGAGGGCGAAGCGCATTGTTGGAGCTCGTTTTTTTGAGGTGTCAGCGGAGCGGAGCTCCGCTGACACCTCATAAAAACAGCGACTGCGCGAAGACCGACGCAAGGTGACGCGTTGCGCGCGAACGAAGTGAGCGCGTTAACAAGTCTCCGTAGCGGCACGCCTAAAATAAAAAAGTCCTGACTCTACTAAGAGTCAGGACTTTGCGTATGTTAAGAAAAATCTTAAGCTTGTACGTTGTTACCTCCTAATACGAAAGGCTCAACTTCTTTGATTTCTCCAAATTGTTGCTCGTAGTTAGCTACGTTTTGTTGAAGAGCAGCCAATACTCTCTTAGCGTGAAGAGGTGCAAGGATAACTCTTGATCTTACGTTAGCTTGTTGTACACCTGGCATTAATTGAATGAAGTCTACAACGAACTCTGATGGCGAATGGTTAACTAGTGCAAGGTTACAATATACGCCTGCAGCGATCATTTCGTTCAATTGGATGTTGATGTTGTTAGGATCTTGGTTTTGATTGTTGTCCATTTTTAATTATTTTGTTTTTAAAATTTGAAATTTGAGATGGTGAAAATAGGAAAATAATTTCGAATCTCAAATTTCAAATAGTGAATTTAGTTAATATCTTCGAATTCTTTGGTAGAACCTACGATAACATTTTGATACTCTTTAAGACCTGTACCAGCAGGGATTCTGTGACCAACGATAACGTTTTCTTTCAGACCGCCTAAGAAGTCTACTTTACCAGACACAGCTGCCTCGTTAAGTACCTTCGTCGTTTCCTGGAAGGATGCTGCAGACATGAAGGATTTCGTCTGTAAGGCTGCTCTTGTAATACCTTGTAATACTGGAGTTGCTGTTGCAGGAAGTGCTTCTCTAACTTGTACTAAAGCTAGGTCTTCACGCTTCAACTTAGAATTTTCGTCACGAAGTTCTCTTGCTGTAATCATCTGACCTGGTTTCAAGTCTTTAGAATCTCCAGCATCAACAACTACTTTAAGACCAAATACTCTGTTGTTTTCTTCTAAGAAGTCGTATTTGTGCTCAAGTGCAGCTTCTAGGAACTGTGTATCTCCACCATCTACGATTGATACTTTTGTCATCATCTGACGAACGATAATCTCGAAGTGTTTGTCATCGATTTTTACACCTTGTAAACGGTAAACTTCTTGGATCTCGTTTACTAAGTATTCTTGTACCGCAGTTGGTCCTTTGATGTGAAGGATATCGTCTGGTGTAACAGATCCGTCTGACAACGGTGATCCTGCCGTAACGAAGTCATTTTCCTGAACCAAAATTTGATTAGAAAGTTTCACCAAGTATTTCTTGATTTCACCAGTTTTGGCTTCTACAACCAATTCTCGGTTACCTCTCTTAATCTTACCGTAAGATACTACACCATCGATTTCTGTAACAACCGCTGGGTTGGATGGATTACGAGCTTCGAATAATTCGGTAACTCTTGGAAGACCTCCTGTGATATCCCCTGCTTTAGCAGATTTTCTTGGGATTTTAACCAAGACTTTACCAGACTTAATTTTTTCACCATCGTTAACCATAAGGTGGGCACCTACTGGAAGGTTATATGCTTTTTGCTCAACACCTTTGGAGTCTACCACTTTAAGCGTTGGTACTGCTTTTTTGTTTCTTGATTCAGAGATAACTTTTTCTTCGAAACCAGTTTGTTCATCGATTTCCAATTGGAAAGAAACCCCTTGGACAATATCTTCGTATTCTACTTTACCTGCTGTTTCTGCAATAATAACGGCGTTATATGGATCCCATTTAGCGATCAATGTACCTTTAGCAACTTTCTCGCCTGGTTTCACTGCAAGAGATGAACCGTAAGGAATGTTAGCTACCATGATTGGCGTACGCGCTTCATTATCCATTACCAAACGGAATTCTGTTGAACGTGATACAACGATGTTTGCTATATTTCCGTTTTCATCTTCCGATTGAATCGTTCTAACTTCGTCCATTTCAACAATACCGTCTCTCTTAGCTACGATAGATGGATTCTCTGAAATGTTACCTGCAGTACCCCCTTGGTGGAAAGTTCTTAGGGTTAACTGTGTACCAGGCTCACCAATAGATTGCGCCGCAATAACACCAACAGCTTCACCCATGTGAATCATCTTACCTGTTGCTAAGTTTCTACCGTAACATTTAGCACAGATACCTTTTTTGGCTTCACAAGTCAATGGAGAACGTACTTCTACAGACTCAATACCAGCAGTTTCGATAGCTTTTGCTAATGCTTCGTTAATCAACTCACCAGCTTCTGCGATAACTTCATCAGTCTCTGGATCATAAATATCATGAAGAGATACTCTACCTAAAATTCTTTCAGAAATCTTTTCAACAACTTCATCATTTTTCTTAAGTGGTGTAACTTCTGTACCTCTAAGTGTTCCACAATCTTCTTCTGTTACGATAACATCTTGTGCAACGTCTACCAAACGACGAGTTAAGTAACCCGCATCGGCCGTTTTAAGAGCGGTATCCGCAAGACCTTTACGAGCACCGTGGGTAGAGATAAAGTATTCCAAAATCGAAAGGCCTTCTTTAAAGTTCGCGATAATTGGGTTTTCAATAATCTCGGCACCAACAGAACCTGCTTTTTGTGGTTTTGCCATCAAACCTCTCATCCCTGATAGCTGACGAATCTGTTCTTTAGAACCCCTCGCACCAGAGTCAAGCATCATATATACAGAGTTGAAACCACCTTGGTCGGTTTTCATTCTGCTCATAATCATTTCTGTTAAAGACGCATTGGTATTTGTCCAAACGTCAATAACTTGGTTATAACGTTCTGTATCGGTAATAAGACCCATGTTATAGTTAGCCTTAATTTCGTCAACAGATTCGATAGCCGTAGCAATCATTGTTTTCTTCTCTTCAGGAACTACGATATCCCCTAATGAGAACGAAAGACCTCCTTTGAATGCGTTTGAATAACCTAAGTCTTTCATATCATCCAAGAACTTAACCGTCGTCGGGAAATCTGTATCTGCAAGGATTCTACCAATAACATTTCTAAGAGATTTCTTAGTCAACAATTCATCGATATAACCAACTTCTTTAGGAACAATTTGATTGAACAAAACTCTACCTACTGTTGTCGGGATAAGTTTTGTAACCAATTCTCCATTTTCTTTAATAGGAAGACGACATCTTACTTTAGCATTAAGAGAAACTTGTCCTTCTGCATAAGCGATTTCTACTTCTTCTGGAGAATAGAAAGCAAGACCTTCGCCTTTTACTTTCATGGTATCTGTAGAGTCTAATTGTTTTGTCATGAAGTAAAGACCCAAAACCATGTCCTGAGAAGGTACCGTAATTGGAGAACCATTCGCAGGGTTTAGGATGTTTTGAGAACCTAACATCAATAACTGAGCTTCCAAAATTGCTTCTGGACCTAAAGGTAAGTGTACCGCCATCTGGTCACCATCGAAATCGGCGTTGAATGCCGTTGTTACCAATGGGTGAAGTTGGATTGCTTTACCTTCGATCATCTTAGGCTGGAAAGCTTGGATACCCAAACGGTGAAGCGTAGGTGCACGGTTCAATAGAACAGGGTGACCTTTCATTACGTTTTCTAGGATATCATAAACTACAGGCTCTTTTCTATCGATGATTCTTTTAGCAGATTTTACAGTTTTTACAATACCTCTTTCAATTAGTTTTCTAATAATGAATGGTTTGTAAAGTTCTGCTGCCATATCTTTTGGAAGACCACACTCGTGTAACTGAAGGCTTGGACCTACAACAATTACCGAACGAGCTGAGTAGTCAACACGCTTACCTAATAAGTTTTGACGGAAACGACCTTGTTTACCTTTCAATGAATCTGAAAGCGATTTCAATGGTCTGTTAGATTCCGATTTAACAGCAGAAGATTTTCTTGTGTTATCGAATAATGAATCTACAGATTCTTGAAGCATACGCTTTTCGTTTCTCAAGATTACTTCAGGAGCTTTAATCTCCAATAATCTCTTAAGACGATTGTTTCTGATGATTACACGACGGTAAAGGTCATTCAAATCTGAAGTTGCAAAACGTCCACCATCCAACGGAACTAATGGTCTTAGTTCTGGTGGTATAACTGGAAGTACACGCATTACCATCCACTCTGGACGGTTGATCATTCTTGTATTAGCACCTCTAAGGGCTTCAACAACATTTAATCTTTTAAGAGCTTCGGTTCTTCTTTGTTTTGAACCTTCGTTGTGCGCTTTGTGACGAAGATCGAAAGACAATGCGTCAAGATCGATTCTTTTCAACAATTCTTCAACCGCTTCTGCACCCATTTTAGCAACAAATTTGTTAGGGTCAGAATCGTCAAGATATTGGTTCTCGATTGGAAGTGTTTCCAAAACATCTAGATATTCTTCTTCTGTTAGGAATTCTTTGTCGTCGAAGTCTGAACCGTCTGCTTTCTTCGCAATACCTTGTTGAATAACAACATATCTTTCATAATAGATAATCATATCTAATTTCTTAGACGGAATACCTAATAAATAACCTATTTTGTTCGGTAAAGAACGGAAATACCAAATATGAGCTACTGGAACAACTAATCCGATATGTCCGATACGCTCACGTCTTACTTTTTTCTCAGTAACTTCTACTCCACAACGGTCACAAACGATACCTTTATAACGGATACGTTTGTATTTTCCACAAGCACATTCGTAGTCTTTTACAGGTCCGAAGATTTTTTCACAAAACAAACCATCTCTTTCTGGCTTATGTGTTCTGTAGTTAATAGTTTCTGGTTTTAGAACTTCCCCTCTCGATTCTTGTAGAATAGATTCTGGTGAAGCTAAACCGATGGTGATTTTATTAAATCTACTTGATTTATTTTTATTTGACATTGTTTTTAAATTTGAGATTTGACATTTGAAATTTGAGATTAATACCTCATAAATTTTTGGTTTGAATTTTTTGTTTGAAATCTGCAAGCAGAATTTCAAATTTCAAATAAATTAATTTCAAATGGAACTTATTCCTCAAGTCTTACGTCTAATCCAAGACCTTGCAATTCGTGAAGTAATACGTTGAAAGATTCCGGAATACCTGGTTCTGGCATTGCTTCTCCTTTCGCGATTGCTTCATACGTTTTCGCTCTACCAATCACGTCATCCGACTTAACTGTCAAGATTTCTCTAAGGATATTAGATGCACCGAATGCTTCTAATGCCCAAACCTCCATCTCTCCGAAACGCTGACCACCGAATTGCGCTTTACCTCCTAATGGCTGTTGCGTAATTAGTGAGTATGGTCCGATAGAACGTGCGTGCATCTTGTCATCAACCATGTGTCCCAGCTTCAACATATAGATTACCCCAACTGTTGCAGGTTGTGTAAATCTATCACCTGTGCCACCATCATATAGGTAAGTATTACCATAAGCTGGAAGTCCTGCTTTTTCTGTGTACTCGGTAATCTGATCAAGCTCTGCACCATCGAAGATAGGCGTCGCGAATTTCAATCCTAACTTTTGACCGGCCCAACCTAATACAGTTTCATAGATCTGACCGATGTTCATACGAGAAGGTACCCCAAGTGGATTCAATACGATATCTACTGGTGTTCCGTCTTCTAAGAACGGCATATCTTCTTCACGAACGATTCTAGATACGATACCTTTGTTACCGTGACGTCCTGCCATCTTATCACCAACATTAAGTTTACGCTTTTTAGCGATGTAAACTTTAGCCAACTTCATGATACCTGCAGGAAGCTCGTCTCCGATAGAAAGTGCGAATTTTTCTCTGTTTTTCACACCTTGGATATCGTTATACTTAATTTTATAGTTGTGGATTAATTGTTTGATTAATTCATTTTTGTCAGCATCAACTGTCCAGTCAGAACCGCTAATGTTAACATAATCCTCAACACTTGTTAAAAGCTTCTGAGTGAATTTAACACCTTTACCGATGACTTCTTCTTCTAGGTCATTTTTAACACCTTGAGATGTTTTTCCTGATACTAAAATGTTAAGTTTTTCGATTAATGTATTTCTTAAATCATCGAATTTCGCTTTGTAAGTATTTTCGATTTCTTCAAGTTTAATTTTCTCTTCAGATCTTTTCTTTTTGTCTTTGATGTTTCTAGCGAACAACTTCTTGTTGATAACAACTCCTCTAAGAGAAGAATCTGCTTTAAGAGAAGCATCTTTAACATCACCAGCTTTATCACCGAAGATGGCACGAAGCAGTTTTTCTTCTGGTGTAGGATCCGACTCACCTTTTGGTGTAATCTTACCGATCAAAATGTCACCAGGCTTAACTTCTGCACCAATACGGATCATACCGTTTTCGTCAAGGTCTTTAGTAGCCTCTTCAGAAACGTTCGGGATATCTGCTGTCAGTTCTTCCATACCTAATTTGGTATCACGAACCTCAAGAGAATATTCATCAACGTGGATTGACGTAAACCAGTCCTCACGAACTACTTTTTCATTAATAACAATGGCATCCTCGAAGTTGTAACCTTTCCAAGGCATGAAGGCAACTACCAAGTTTCTACCAAGTGCTAATTCACCATTTTCTGTTGCGTAGCCTTCACAAAGAACTTGACCTTTCTCTACGACGTCACCGACTCTTACGATTGGCTTCAAAGTAATGGTTGTACTTTGGTTGGTTTTTCTAAACTTAGTTAATTTATATGATTTCGTTCCAGAATCGAAAGATACCAAATCTTGATCTTCGTTTCTGTCATATTTAATTGTAATCTTGTTAGCATCAACATACTCCACAACACCTGTACCTTCCGCATTGATTAAGATTCTAGAATCTCTAGCAACTTGCTTCTCTAGACCTGTACCCACGATTGGCGCTTGGGCTCTAAGAAGTGGAACAGCCTGACGCATCATGTTAGATCCCATCAGCGCACGGTTCGCATCATCATGTTCCAAGAATGGAATTAACGAAGCCGAAATACCAGAAATCTGGTTAGGTGCCACATCGATTAGATCAACTTGCTGAGGCTCAACAACTGGATAGTCACCATCTAGACGAGCAATAACTCTTTCTGTAGCGATAGCACCATCCTCCTTCATATCTACGTTAGCCTGCGCAATTACTTTATCTTCTTCATCTTCAGCATTAAGATAAATTGGAGCGCTATCAAGATCCACTTTTCCGTTTTCTACTTTACGATAAGGGGTTTCTATGAAACCTAATTGGTTAATTTTCGCATAAATCCCTAATGAAGAGATCAAACCAATGTTTGGTCCTTCTGGCGTTTCGATAGGACAAATACGACCATAGTGCGTATGGTGAACGTCACGAACCTCGAAACCGGCTCTTTCTCTTGATAAACCACCAGGCCCTAGTGCAGAAAGTCTACGCTTGTGCGTGATTTCTGAAAGTGGGTTAGTTTGGTCCATGAACTGAGAAAGCTGGTTGGTACCAAAGAATGAATTGATAACTGATGTCAATGTTTTAGCATTAACAAGGTCAAGCGGTGTAAAGATTTCATTATCACGAACGTTCATTCTTTCTTTAATTGTTCTTGCAATTCTTGAAAGACCAACACCGAATTGTCCTGACAATTGCTCACCAACAGTTTTAATTCTTCTGTTAGATAAGTGATCAATATCATCAACTTCTGCTTTTGAGTTAACCAACTCGATCAAGTGTTTAACAATAGAGATGATATCTTCTTTTGTTAAAACCTGAATATCTTCAGCAATATTAAGTCCTAATTTTTTGTTCAATCTGTAACGACCAACTTCACCTAGAGAATAACGTTGCTCTGAGAAGAATAATTTTTCAATAATTCCTCTTGCTGTTTCCTCATCTGGTGCATCTGCATTACGAAGTTGACGGTAGATATATTCAACCGCTTCTTTCTCTGAGTTAGTTGGGTCTTTTTGTAATGTATTTTGGATGATTGAGAATTCGTTAGAATTTTCGTTGTGGATTAAGATGGTCTTAACGCCAGATTCCAAAATAATATCAAGATGTTCTTTTTCTAGAACAGTCTCACGGTCTAAGATAATTTCATTTCTTTCGATAGAAACAACCTCACCTGTATCTTCGTCTACGAAATCCTCGAACCAAGTGTTCAAAACTCTCGCTGCCAAAGTTCTACCTTGTACTTTTTTAAGGTTTGCTTTGTTAACTTTAACCTCTTCTGCCAAATCGAAAATCTGAAGAATTTCTTTATCAGATTCGTAACCAATAGCTCTTAGTAAAGTTGTTAAAGGTAACTTTTTCTTACGGTCGATATACGCATACATTACGCTGTTGATATCGGTTGTAAACTCCATCCAAGATCCTTTGAAAGGGATAATTCTTGAATAATACAACTTCGTACCGTTCGCGTGGTAAGTTTGACCAAAGAATACACCTGGAGATCTGTGCAATTGCGTTACAATAACACGCTCAGCACCATTAATAATGAAAGATCCTGAAGGCGTCATATAAGGCACTGGTCCTAGATAAACGTCTTGTACAACCGTTTGGAAATCCTCGTGTTCTGGATCTGTACAATACAATTTCAATCTAGCTTTTAACGGAACGCTATACGTCAAACCTCTCTCAACGCACTCGTCGATAGAATAACGTGGAGAATCCACTAAATAGTCTAAGAACTCTAAAACGAATTGGTTTCTAGAGTCTGTAATTGGGAAATTTTCCTGGAACGTACCATAAAGTGATTCATTAAGACGTTGTTCAGGAAGCGTGTCTAGCTGGAAAAAATCCTTGAAAGACTGGATTTGGATATCCAAAAAGTCAGGCGTAACAATCTTACCTTTCGCTAAAGAAAAGTTGATTCTTTCGGTCCCTTTAATTTTTGAATTTGCCTGTGTTTTACTCATAAAATTACAAGAAAAAGTGGTTAAAAAATATTTTGTTTATCTCAAAAATATTGGAAATGAGAAGTTAAGAACAAGAAGAAAAAGAAAAAGACTCATGATTTTGGGCTATCAGAATTGGTCTAATTTCTAATTTCTAATTTCTAATTTCAAATCCTTAAGCAACGCTGGTATATCTTTTCACAGCGTAATGCAAAATATTCTTTTCTAATTAAATTTTGGGAACTAAATAAAAACTTATAAAAACGACAAAATCCCTTGTAACCGAAGACACAAGAGTTTTACAAAAAATTGTCACTAAATAAATTTATTTTTTAAGCCCAAAATGAGGTGCAAAGATACATCTTTTTGAATTGAATTGCAAGGACTTAATAGATTTAACTTTTTATTATATATGATACAAAATAAAAAATCATTCAAATATACTTTTAATAATGAAACATCCAAAGATATTTTATAAACAATAAACATTAATGTTTTAAATAACTCTTAAAATATTATAAAATCATGCTCAGCTGAATTCTTTTTCGTTGTTCATCTATTTCTACCACTTTTACCTGAACGTGTTGATGCAACTTCACCACTTCATTAACATCCGAAACGAAACCTTCTTTGAGTTGAGAAATATGAACCAGTCCACTTTCTTTAATTCCGATATCCACGAAACACCCGAAAGCCGTGATATTATTGACTATTCCAGGAAGAATCATTCCGATTTTCACATCGCTTAATTTTCGGATATTGCTATCAAATTCAAAAACTTTTGCTGCTTTTCTAGGGTCTAAACCTGGCTTTTCTAATTCTTTTAAAATATCCTGAATCACCAAAACACCCACATTTTCGGAAATATATTTTTCAGGTTGAATTTGAGCAATTTTGTCTTTATTGGAAATTAAATCTTCCAAAGGAATTTTTAAATCTTTAGCCATTTTTTCCACAACAGAATAGGCTTCAGGATGAACCGAAGAATTATCCAAAGGATTTTTAGCATCGCGAATTCTTAAAAAACCAGCCGCTTGCTGAAAGGCTTTTTCTCCTAAACGAGGAACTTTCTTCAAATCTTTCCTTGATGTAAATGCTCCATTTTCGCTTCTAAAATTCACGATGTTTTCAGCCATTTTTTCACCAATTCCAGAAACATAACTTAACAGTGATTTACTTGCCGTATTTAAGTTTACCCCAACAGAATTCACGCATTTCGTAACCGTAGAATCTAATTCTTCTTTCAATAAACTTTGATCCACATCATGCTGATATTGCCCTACTCCAATAGATTTAGCATCAATTTTCACCAATTCGGCCAATGGATCCGACAGTCTTCTCCCAATAGAAACTGCACCACGAACCGTAACATCGTAATTCGGGAACTCATCACGAGCAATTTTAGACGCAGAATACACCGATGCCCCAGCCTCAGAAACCACAAAAACCTGAATCGGTTTATCAAAAGCAATTTTCTTGATGAAAAATTCTGTTTCGCGGGAAGCCGTTCCGTTTCCGATAGAAATCGCTTCAATATTATAAGCATTTACCATGGAACGAATTTTTTTCATCGCCATTCCAGACTCGTTTTGCGGCGCATGAGGATAAATATTTTCATTGTGCAATAAATCTCCTTTTTCGTCCAAACAAACCACTTTACAACCCGTTTTAAAACCTGGATCGATGGCTAAAATTCGTTTTTCCCCGAGCGGAGAAGCCAAAAGAAGCTGTTTAAGATTTTCAGAAAAAACATCAATGGCTTTAATGTCGGCTTTGAGTTTAGCCTCCTGTAAAACTTCATTAGATAATGCAGGTTCTAAAAGTCTTTTGAATGAATCCTTGGCAGCAACTTGAATTTGCTCAGAACACTCGTTTTTTGATTTTATAACAGATTTTTCGATAATATTTTGAGCTTCCTCTTTATCGATTTCAATTTTCACTTTTACAAACCCTTCTGTTTCCGCTCTTAACATCGCTAACAAACGGTGAGAAGGAATTTTGAACAAACTTTCTTCCCAATCAAAATACTGATTGAATTTTTGTGCCGACTCCTCTTCTTTTTTTGCTTTCACCACTTTTGAAGTTATCACAGATTTGCGTTGGAAAAGATTTCGAAGCTGTTTCCTGATGTACAAATGCTCGTTCAACCATTCTGCAATAATATCTCGAGCGCCTTGCAAAGCTTCTTCTTCAGAGAAAATTTCAGAATTAATATATTTTGAAGCAATAGATTCAATATTGTTGGCATTTTGAGCGATAATAATTTTCGCCAAGGGTTCTAAGCCTTTTTTTCTCGCCACATCAGCTTTTGTACTTTTCTTCTTTTTGAACGGCAAATACAAATCTTCCAAATACTGCAAATCAAAAGAATTTTCAATTATTTCTTTCAAATCTGGAGTCAAAGCATTTTGTTCTTCAATAGATTTTAAAATACTTTCTTTTCTTTTGACCAATTCATCAAACTGCTTTGAGGTTTTAGCAATTTGCTCAATTTGAACTTCATCCAAATTTCCTGTTTTATCCTTACGATATCGCGCAATAAATGGAATGGTACAATCCTCGGAAAGCAATTGCAAAGTGGACTGAATATTTTTTTCTGAAATCTGTGAAAGTTGATGAATGTATTGCTGTTTTGTCATTTTGAAATCTAAAGAAATGCGAAGATAAAGAAATGTTATCGGAAAAATGCACAAAAAAAATCCCGACCAAAAGCTCGGGATTCATATTATTTAGTGTAAACCAGAATTATTTCAATTCTACTTCAGCACCAGCTTCTTCAAGTTGCTTCTTAAGAGCTTCAGCTTCGTCTTTAGAAACACCTTCTTTGATTGGAGAAGGAGCACCATCTACGATGTCTTTAGCTTCTTTAAGACCAGCCCCAGTTAAATCTTTTACTAATTTAACAACTGCTAATTTAGAAGCACCAGCTGATTTCAAGATTACGTCGAATTCAGTTTTTTCTTCTGCAGCATCACCAGCACCACCAGCAGCTACAACAACTGCAGCAGCAGCAGGCTCGATACCGTACTCATCTTTAAGGATAGTTGCTAATTCGTTTACGTCTTTTACTGTAAGGTTAACAAGCGTTTCCGCTAAATTTTTTAAATCTGACATTGTATTAATGTTTTTTTTGTTGAACTTTATTGATTGTTTTGAGTTTAATTATTCTGCGCTAGCTTCTGGCGTTTCAGTAGCTGGAGCTTCTTCTGCTTTTACTTCTTCTACTGCAGGAGTCGCTTCTTCTGTAGCAGCTTCTGCTTTGTTTTGTAATGCAGAAACCAATCTTTGGATTGGAGATTGAAGTAATCCAATGATTTCTCCAATCATCTCCTCCTTAGACTTGATGTTAGCAAGAGCATCTAGGTTGTTATCACCAACATAGATTGTTTCTTGTAGGAATGCAGATTTAAGAGCTGGTTTTTCAGCTTTTTTTCTGAATCCTTGAATTAATTTTGCAGGAGCGTTAGCCGTCTCAGAGATCATTACTACTGAGTTACCAACAAAAGTTGGGAACATTTCAGAATAATCTACTCCTTCAATCTGCTCCATAGCTTTTTGTAAAAGTGTATTTTTAACAACTTTTACTTTGATATTTTGCTTGAAAGCCTGTCTTCTGAAATCTGAAGCCTGACCAGCATTTAATCCTTCTAGATCTGCTACGTAAACTACTTTTGCATCTTGTAACAAATCCTTAATTTCCTGTATTACTAATACTTTTTCTTCTTTTGTCATTGTCTTTCAGATTTTAGTTAACAGATTTAGTATCAATGGCAATACCAGGACTCATTGTAGAAGAAAGGTAGATAGACTTAACATAAGTACCTTTAGCCGCAGTTGGCTTTAACTTCATAAGAGTTTGGATTAATTCCTGTGCGTTTTCTTTGATTTTAGCAGCATCGAAAGACACTTTACCAATTGCAGCGTGGATAATACCATATTTATCAACTTTGAAGTCAATTTTACCAGCTTTTACTTCCGCAACCGCTTTACCAACTTCCATAGTAACAGTACCAGATTTAGGGTTTGGCATAAGACCTCTTGGTCCTAATACACGCCCTAATGGACCTAATTTACCCATAACTGCTGGCATCGTAACGATAACGTCAACATCTGTCCAACCATCTTTTATCTTTTGTAAATATTCGTCAAGACCTACGTAGTCTGCACCAGCTTCTTTAGCTTCTGCTTCTTTATCTGGAGTAACAAGCGCAAGAACTTTAACATCCTTACCTGTACCATGAGGAAGAGATACAACTCCTCTTACCATTTGGTTAGCTTTTCTTGGATCAACGCCTAATCTTACAGCGATATCTACAGAAGCATCAAACTTTGCAGTGTTTACTTCTTTTACTAAAGCAGAACCTTCTTCTAAAGAATAAATTTTATTCTTTTCTACTTTTGCTAAAGCTTCTTTTTGCTTTTTTGTTAATGTTGCCATAATTCTTACGCGTTTGTTGGTTTAGTTCCTGTTACTTTCAATCCCATAGATCTTGCAGTACCTGCAACCATACTTAAAGCTGAATCCATAGTAAAGCAGTTAAGGTCTGCCATTTTATCTTCAGCGATTTTTTTAACTTGATCCCAAGATACAGATCCTACTTTGTTTCTGTTTGGTTCTCCAGAACCTTTTTTTACCTTAGATGCTTCCATCAACTGAATAGCTGCTGGAGGTGTTTTGATTACGAATTCGAAAGATTTGTCTTCGTAAACTGTAATCACAACTGGTAAAACTTGTCCTGGCTTGTCCTGCGTTCTTCCGTTAAATTGTTTACAAAACTCCATGATGTTCACCCCTGCAGAACCCAAAGCTGGACCTACTGGTGGAGAAGGGTTAGCAGCGCCACCTTTCACCTGAAGTTTAACCATTTTAAAGACTTTTTTAGCCATTTTAAATTTGTTTTTTTTGTTGAATAATTAATGAATTTGGAAGCATTATTTATTCATACCACCTATCATCTCACATAACAAGATGGTATTTTGGTTTGCAAAATTATAAAATATTTTTGAATCTACAAATAACAACCTATTAAAAATCAATAAGTTTTTACTGTTAATTAAAAAACACCTATTTTACATGGGTTTAATCTCAATCAAATATTTAAGTATTAAAACCAAGCTTATATTAATATGAAATAGAACTTTAGTTTTTATTAAATCGAATACTAAAAACTAAAGCATAAAAAAACCACTCTAAAAAGGTGGTTTAACTATAAAGAGTATTTTTCTTATACTTTTTCAACTTGCATGAAGTTAAGTTCCATTGGTGTTTTTCGACCAAATATCATAACTGACACTTCAAGTTTTTTCTTGTCTTCAAGAATTTTTTCTATTGTTCCATTGAAACCATTGAATGGTCCATCAATAACTTTTACGCTTTCTCCAACTACAAAAGGAATTTCAACATCTGTAGCAAATTCTGACAATTCATCCATTTTACCTAGCATTCTGTTAACTTCAGATTTACGCATTGGCACTGGATCACCGCCTTTTGTCAAACTTAAGAACGATATAACCCCTGGGATATTTTTAATAATGTGTGGAACTTCACCGATAAGATTAGCTTCCACCATTAGATATCCAGGATAGTAAGGTCTTTCTTTCGGAACTTTCTTACCGTTTCTTATCTGGATTACTTTTTCCATAGGGATAACTACTTGCGTCACATAAGACTCCATATTAAGGCGTCTCATTTCGTTTTCAATGTAGTTTTTAACTTTGTTTTCCTGCCCACTGATCGCCTTTAGCACGTACCATTTCAACTCACTCATTGCAGAAAATTTAGTTAAACATATTAATTAAAGAAGACACAAAATTCTTAATTGTAACACTAAACAAAGAGTCAACACCGAATGTAAACAAAGATAAAATAACTGTTGCAATAGCAACAACAATCGTAGAAGATTGCAAGTCTGGCCACTTTGGCCATTCAACTTTATCTTTAAATTCTGTGTAAGAACCTTTTAAAAAACTGATTAGTGAACTCATAAAATTTTCTTATTAGCACGGGCACAAGGATTCGAACCCTGATCAACGGTTTTGGAGACCGGTATCCTACCATTGGACGATGCCCGTAGATTAAAAAGTTCCGTAAGCTTCCTTACGGAACTTTTATATATTTTTCGATATTAGTCGATAATTTCAGTTACCTGCCCAGCACCTACTGTTCTACCACCTTCTCTAATCGCAAATCTAAGACCTACGTTAAGAGCGATTGGTTGTAACAATTCTACTGTAATTGTCAAGTTATCACCTGGCATTACCATTTCTACACCTTCTGGCAAGAAGATCTCACCTGTAACGTCTGTTGTTCTTACATAGAACTGAGGACGGTATTTATTATGGAATGGCGTGTGACGACCACCTTCTTCTTTAGAAAGGATATAAACCTCTGCTTTGAATTTTTTGTGTGGTGTTACTGAATCTTTCTTAGCGATTACCATACCTCTCTTGATGTCAGTTTTTTCAATACCTCTCAACAATAGACCTACGTTATCACCAGCTTCACCTCTGTCTAGGATTTTTCTGAACATCTCAACCCCTGTAATTGTAGAAGTTAATTTTTCGTCACCCATACCTACGATATCAACTGGATCACCAGTGTTGATAACACCTGATTCAATTCTACCTGTAGCTACAGTACCACGACCTGTAATTGAGAACACATCTTCGATTGGCATCAAGAATGGTTTATCTTGATCTCTTACTGGTTGCTCGATCCAAGTATCAACAGCAGCCATTAATTCTTCAACAGTTGCAACCCATTTTGGTTCACCGTTAAGTGCACCTAGAGCAGAACCTTGGATAACTGGAGAGTTATCACCATCATATTCGTAAGAAGACAATAAGTCTCTTAATTCTAATTCAACAAGCTCTAAAAGCTCAGCATCGTCAACCATGTCAACTTTGTTCATGAATACAACGATTCTAGGAACGTTTACCTGACGACAAAGTAGGATATGCTCTCTTGTTTGAGGCATAGGACCATCTGTTGCAGCACACACCAAGATAGCACCATCCATTTGAGCAGCACCAGTTACCATGTTCTTAACATAATCGGCGTGACCTGGACAGTCTACGTGAGCGTAGTGACGGTTTTCAGTTTCGTATTCGATGTGTGAAGTATTAATAGTAATACCTCTTTCTTTTTCTTCTGGTGCAGAGTCAATCGCAGAGAAATCTCTTTTCTCAGCAAGACCTTTATCAGATAATACTTTACTGATCGCAGCAGTTAAAGTAGTTTTACCATGGTCAACGTGACCAATAGTACCAATGTTCAAGTGTGGTTTGTTACGATTAAACGTTTCCTTTGCCATGACTTTAATATTTAATTATTTACAATTCAATTTTTAGGTGTGCAAATATAGCAATTTTTTCAATACCAAAATATTTTTTGATATTTTTTTAAAAAAATCCCTCAATATTTTTTCCTATTCATTTTTCAGATGCAAATTTACAAAAAAATTCCATTTTCAAAAACTTATTATTAATTACTTCAAAATTAATTAAAAGACGTTGTTTTTGGACTTTTATAAAACAACCAAAATATAATTGGAAATACCAATAATGTTAAAAGTGTTGCGGTAATTAATCCTCCTATAATTACTATGGCCAAGGGTTTCTGAGATTCTGAACCAATACCTGTGGAAAGTGCTGCTGGCATTAATCCTATGGAAGCCATCAAGGCTGTCATAATTACAGGTCGGGTTCTCACTTTAACTCCTTCATAAATAGAATTGTCTAAAGGCAAGCCTTTTTTAATGTTTTGATGAAATTCTGTGATAAGGATTACGCCATTCTGAATACAAATCCCCATTAAGGCGATTACCCCTACTCCTGCCGAAATACCAAAATTCGTTCTTGTGACATGCAAGGCTATGATTGCGCCGATAAGTGCAAACGGAACATTTGCAAGAACTAGCAGAGCGTCTTTCATATTACCAAAAAGGATGAATAGTAAAAAGAAAATCATTAAAACGCTGATGGGAACAACCTGTACTAAACGATGAGTGGCTCTTTCTTGATTTTCGAACTGCCCTGTCCAGCCCACGGAATATCCATCTGGCATTTTCATTTTTGCGACTTGTTTTTGAGCATCGGCAATTGTACTTCCTAAATCTCGATCTCTAACGGAAAACTTAATACCTATATATCGTTTTATATCGTCTCTGTAAATAAAGGCAGCACCATTATCTTTTACAATATTCGAAATTTCTTTAAGCGGAATTTTCGTTCCGTCTTCTGTAGGAACCATTAAAGCGGCAATATCGTTTTCGTCTTTTCTATACTCTTGAGCATATCTTAAACGAATAGGGAATTTTCTTTCACCGTCATACATTTCTGAAGCCGTTTTTCCTCCGAAAGCCATTTCTAAAACAGCTTGTGCATCTACGGGCATTACGCCGTAAGCTGCCATTTTATCTCGATCCAAAACTACGCTTACTTCTGGTTGACCAATATTTTTAATAATTCCGGCATCTTTTACTCCTTCTACATTTTTAATATTGGTTATTACTTTTTCTGCCAACTCATCTAGCGTTTGTAGATTATCTCCGTAGATTTTTATTCCGTTTTCTGCTTTAAAACCTGCCACAGCTTCGGCAACGTTATCGGAAATAGGTTGAGAATAATTGAACGTTATCCCCTGATAGTTTCTTAGTTTTTTGTCTATTTCCTCGATGAGTTCATCATAAGTTATCTTCCTTTTCCATTCATCGTGAGGTTGTAAAGCAACAGCAAATTGCACGAAACCAAAACCGTTGGGATCTGTACCATCATTACTTCTACCCGTTTGGGCAAGAACTCCCGTAACTTCGGGGAAGCTCATAATTTCCTTTTTAAGTTCATCAGCCATTTTCAAAGATTCTTTTAAAGAAGTGCTCATCGGCATTTCGGCGGTTACCCAAAGTGAACCTTCATTAAGCTGTGGTAAAAATTCTGTCCCCAAAAATTTACCCGAAAACAAGCTTAGACCTAAAGTGGAAATCGCTATAATTAAACTCGTTCTTTTATTCTTGAAGGCACTATTGAAACCTTTTAAAACAACTCTGTCCCAAAAATTCACAAAAACGTTATGTTTTTCTTTTACATTTTTATTCAATAACAAATGTGCGAGAACAGGAACTAAAGTAAGTGTGAAAATAAGAGCACCCAACAATGCAAAGCCCAATGTAAACGCTAATGGCGAAAACATTTTACCTTCAACCTTTTGAAAAGAGAAGATGGGAATCAGGGAAGTAATGATAATAAGTTTTGAAAAGAAAATTGATTTTCCTAATCCTGTACTGGTTTGCTTAATCCAACCGCCTTTGGCCATTTTGTTGAAGCGTTCCATACCATATTTTTTGGCTTTATGGTCCAGCATCACAAAAATACCTTCTACCATAACCACGGCACCATCGATGATAATTCCGAAATCTACAGCGCCCAAAGATAGTAAGTTAGCACTCATCCCCGCAAGCTTCAAACACAAAAATGCAAAAAGAAGTGACAGTGGAATAACGATGGACACCGTAACTGTAGTACGCCAATCTGCCATAAAAATAAGAACGATAAGGGTTACAAGAACGATACCTTCTATTAGATTGTGCATCACTGTATGCGTTGTGAAATCCATTAAGGTATCTCTGTCATAGAAAGTCACCATCTTAACACCTTTTGGAAGTATTTTTTCGTTTAGTTCTTTAATTTTTGTTTTTACACCTACAAGAACTTCTCTGGGATTTTCTCCTTTTCTCATCACGACAATACCTTCCACAACATCGGGTTGATTATTTAATGAAGCCTGGCCTACTCTAGGCATTGCGCTTTCTATAACATCTGCAACATTTTTTACGAGAATAGGGTTTCCGTTATCATTTTCTATCGTAATATTACCGATGTCGCTTATCGATTTTAATAAACCAATTCCGCGAACAACATAGGCTTGTCCGTTTTTTTCGATAACATCTCCACCAACATTGAGGTTACTTTTTGTAACCGCATCATACACTTGTAGTGGCGTAAGGTTGTATTTATCTAATCTTCGCGGGTCTATACTCAACTCGAAAATACGATCTTGTCCACCAAAAACATTAATATCTGCCACACCAGGAACGCCACGCAAAGCTCGATCAACTATCCAATTCTGAATCGTTAATAGCTCTCTAGAATCTTTAGTTTTACTTTCTAAAGTATATCTAAAAATCTCGCCTGTTGGACCATAAGGTGGTTGAACTTCTGGTTCTGCACCATCAGGTAAATTGACAGTTCGAAGTTGGTTATTGACTTGATTTCTTGCGAAAGTATCTTCTACACCATCATCGAACAATATTTTCACGATTGAAAGTCCGAACATTGTGGTGCTTCGAACACTTGTTTTCTTCTGAACGGGACTCATCGCAAGTTCTATGGGTGTTGTTACAAAACGTTCAACTTCCTCTGCACTTCTGCCATTCCATTGGGTGATAATGACAATTTGAGTATTGGTAACATCTGGAAATGCCTCAATGGGCATGTTTTTAAAACTTATGAATCCTGCAACAGCTAACAAACCCACCCAAATAAAGGTGAAGACTTTATTCTTGAGCGAAAATGCAATAATATTTTTAATAAACTTATTCATGTCTTATTACTCAAAAAATTAACTGGTTAAAGATTTATAAATTAACAATTGATTGGTGGTAATGACTTTTTCACCTTCTTGAAGGCCTTCGGAAACATAAGTAACCTCTCCAACTTGCTTTAAAACTTTAATTTCTCGAACTTTTACATCTGTTCGTGATTTAAAAACCACTACAAAATTTCTGTTGTCATCGAAAATTACCGCATTGGAAGGCACCGTAAGAGATTGATTGTTTTCTTGTCTTTTAACTTTTATGGTAGCTTTACTATCGGGAACGAGAAGTCCATTTGAGTTATCCAAAACTAGCCTCGCCTGCATGGCATTGGTGTGCGGATCTATGATTTTGAAAATTTTATCTATTTTTCCGTAAAAAACCTTGTCGGGGTAAGTTAAGGTTGTAACTTCAGCTTCCATACCTAGACTTATTTTATCGATATCGGCTTCATTAACATTTAAAATTGCCCAAACGTTTTTAGTATTAGCAACATCGAAAATATTATCGGAGCGATCACTTCTTAGTTGCATATCTTTGTTGATATTTTTTTGAACTATATATCCGTTAATTGGAGCGAGAACACTGTACACATTTCCTTTTTTAACATTGTAAACAGTACTTACTGCTAATGCTCTCTGCAATTGATCTTCTGCTTTTGTAACTTGACTTTGCGCTTCGATGACGTCTTTTTCGGTATTTAATTTTCCTGCATACATTTCTTTTGCCACGCGAAGGTTATTTCTGGCTACCGCTAGATCTGTTTTGGCGTTACTCACATCCTGTTGAACTCCCGCCAACTCCGTACTTCTAATGGTTGCCAAGACCTGACCTTTATGCACATAATCGCCGAGTTCTACATTTACGCTCAATACATTTCCACCCACCAAAGGGTAAACATCGATATAAGAATTTTTATCGGCGCTAATTTTTCCATAAAAACTAAACTCATCCTCAACATATTTTTTCTCAACATCAGCAAAAGTCATTGTTTGAAGCATAGTATTGCTAAGTTCAAAACCTTTTGATTTGGTTTTATCGGGTTTGGCTTCTTCTTTTTGGGAACAAGAAAATATAGTTAAAAGTGCAAAGATTATATAAAAGTAATTTGATTTCATTTTTTAGTAGAATATTTGAGTTTGTACCAGTTGGTTGAGCTGTTCTTTGGAAATGATGATCTGCTTCTTCATTTCATAAACTTGGAGAATAGTTTTTCGGTAACTGTCCATAAAATCTGTAAAATCGATCAGGCTAACATTTCCATTTCTGAAATTTTTCAGCATACCGTTATACACCATGTTTAAATCATCCAAATCCTGAATACTCAACTGAAAATACTGTTGGTAGTTATTCTTCCAGGTTTGGTAAGCAGATTCTACTTGATTTTCAATAGAGAATTTTTGCAATTCTGCATTTTTTTGATGTTGCTCTATGGCAAATTTTGCTTTTTCTACATTCCCTTTATTGCTTTTCCACAACGGAATTGGCATCCCAACCACCATATCAACTTCATTTTTGAAAGTTCCTCCGTTTTGACTGTACGCCATACCGAGGTTAATATCAGGTGTGTTCAATGATTTTTGCCAATGTGCGTATAACCTTCCGTTGTCTATCAATTTTAGATTATAAAGGTAGTCGACATTGTACTCAAGTGCTTTTCTTTTTAGATCTTCAATATCGCCGATGGGTTCTACTAGTAAGGAATTTTGCGCTTCGGTTTCCGAAATTTCGGGATCTATATTTTCTGTGATGCCCGTTAAAAGTTTTAAATTTTGTTGATATTCTAAAATGGAATTGTTGCTAGAAACTTTATCACTTCTTAATTGTATGACTTCAGTTTGTAAACGAACCTCGTCTTTTAAAGAAATATTCCCTTTTTTAGTCTGAATTTTATAAGCCGAAAGCAAATCATTCATATAACCTAAATGCCTGGTAATATTGTCGAGCTTCAGTTTTTCGAAATAAAGATTGTAAAAATTGGTTCGAAGTTGAGTTCTTAAATCAACTAAAAGTTGGGTAAATTGCAATTGCGCAAGCTCTTTATTGGATTTTGCAAAAGCTATTTCGTTCTTTTTCTTTCCACCGAGATAAATAAGTTGAGAAATTTGCGCCTCTTTGGAACGTCCAACATCAAAAATCTTTTTATCCTCTGGATTTATAGCATTAAACTGAACGCTAGCTTGTGGGAGTTCCCAGATTTTGGCCTGTATAATATCGGCATCGCTCATGCTAATATTATATTGTTGCGCTAACAATTGCAAATTATTCTTTTCGAAAGAAGCCTCGCAATCTCGAATTGTCATGTTTTGCTGAGCAAGCAGCGTTGTACTGACTACAAACAAAAGGTATTTTACCCGTTTCATTTCATCTCTTTTGAGACAAAAAAGCACTTATAATCTTAAAAGCGCCTTAAAAACAAATTAAAATAAGATTAAAAACAGAAAGCAGACAAAGGCAAACAACTATATTACAGCCACTTAAAACATCAATCTGAATAAGTTTTCATTGTGCGATTTTACTTTATAGACAATATCCGCATTATGGTATTCCAAAATTCGTTTGGTAATACGCAGTCCGAGTCCAGAGCCAATGGTATTTTGAGAATTATCACCACGCATAAAAGCCTCATAAAGTCTTTGTTGTTCGTCTTTGCTGAGCGTTTTTCCTTTAGAACAAACATCAACCACCAATCTGCCCTCTATTTCTAAAATAAGAAGTTCAACTTTGTGATTTATGGAATAAATGGCTGCATTTTTTAAAAGATTAATGAAAACAATTTCTAACAAAGACTTAACCCCTCTAATTTCCAGAATATCTAATTCGGAAATTGTATTAGAAATTTGAAAATCCATTTGAAGTTCAGGAAAATTCTTTTCTACTTTTTCGAAAGATTCGAATATAACTTCATCAACTCTTATCAATTCATAAATTGAACTGATATTTTTTTTATCAAACCTGGTTAATAACAAAAGCGATTTTGTCAAATCGGACAATTGGTGTACATCTTTTTGCATCTGCTTCAGAGATTGCGTTACCTCTTGATCTTGTATGTCCTGTCGCAATAGATTTTCTAACTGAAAAGACATTCTCGTCAATGGTGTGCGAATCTCGTGTGAGGCACTTGCTGTAAAATCTTTTTGAGACTGGAAAACATCATTAAGTCGTGCAATCATGGTGTTAAAAGATTTTGTCAAAACACCGATTTCGTCTTTAGAATTTTGCTCTGGAATTTGCGTTGTTAATTTGTGTGCTGTTATATCAGAAACTTGCTCATTAAGATCCTCCAAAGGGCGCAGAAGTCGTCCAACAATATAATAGCAGAATAACCAAAGCAAAAGACAACTCAAGCAATACGAGAAAATAAGGAGGTATTTTAAAAACTGTAATTTAGAATTTCCGTTAACGTCAATTGCAGTTGTTACAATATAATAATTTTTGCTATTGATGTTGCTAAGCACCGCATAAATTTCAGGATGAGATGATTCGTCATATACCACTTTTTTTTGATCCAAATCATCGAGAAGCGATTCGTTCCATTCGACATTTTGATCTTTAATTGTACTATAAATCAATTTTTTATTAGCATCAAAAATCAAAATTTTCTCATTGAGCAGGACATTATCAGAATTTTCATCAAAAAACAAAGGGGCTTCTTCTTCAAAATTTTTTGATTTTTCAATAAAAGTTACTGTGAAATCTAATCTTTTTCTGAATCTATCTTTGAACTCGTCTTTTCTAAAACCATTAAAAAGAATATAAATAATCACCATTACCAATCCAAATAATATTGAAAAGGCAAAACTTAGATTAAACGCTATTTTCCTTTTTAACGTCATCTATTGCACCAAGCTAAGGTAATACCCAAATCCAGATCTGGTATGGATAAGCTTCACAGGAAAAGCCTTATCAATCTTCTTGCGTAGGAAATTAATATACACTTCTACAGTATTGGTATTGGTACTAAAATTATGCTCCCACACCTCTTCCGTAATTTGCTGTTTCGACACTGTACGACCTTGCGCTTCTGCAAGAAAAACCAACAATTGGAATTCTTTCACCGTTAAAATAATTTCCTGATCTCCACGGAAAACTTTATGATCCGTCTTATTAATTTTAAGATCACCTATTGTAATAATTTCTTCCGCAGGGGTAACAGTGGCAATCTGTCGTCTCAACAAAGAATTGATCCTCATCAACAATTCCTCAAACTGAAAGGGTTTCACCAAATAATCGTCTGCTAACCTAGCATAAGCTTCCTTCTTATCAGAAAGATCACCATAAGCGGACAAAATAATTATTGGCGTTTTTATATCGGCTTTACGAATTATCTCACAAACTTCAAGACCATTAATTTTGGGAACATTAATATCAAGCAAATACAAGTCGTAGTTTTCATTTTGAGCTTCCGCTAAAAAAGATTCGCCATCATAGACTTTGTCACAGACAAAATTATGCGACGTCAAAAATTTGCAAAGTTCTTCTGATAAAACCAAATCGTCTTCTAATATCAATACTTTCATCCAAAAAATTTTCTTCAAATTAACAAAAATAAGCGCATAAAAAAAATCCTAAATAAAAATTTAGGATTTTGAGAGCCAATATCGGGAATTGAACCCGAGACCTCTTCCTTACCAAGGAAGCGCTCTACCCCTGAGCTATATCGGCGATTGGGTAAAAAAAAATCACATTCCTGAAAGGTTTGTGATTATGGAGCGGAAGACGGGGGTCGAACCCGCGACATTCAGCTTGGAAGGCTGACGCTCTACCAACTGAGCTACTTCCGCAATTTTGTTTCCAAAAATGTTGGTAACGCTGCAAATTTAAAATAAAATTTTTAATTTGCAAACTTAATAAAAATGTGGGGAGAGCAGGATTCGAACCTGCGAAGCCGAAGCAACTGAGTTACAGTCAGTCCCATTTGACCGCTCTGGAATCTCCCCGCGTTATTTTTATTAGAGCCTCCAGAGGGATTCGAACCCACGACCCCGAGATTACAAATCACGTGCTCTGGCCAACTGAGCTATGGAGGCATTTTATTTTTAAGAACTCTTATCTTGCTTTGGTTAAGCGGTTGCAAATATAAAAACTTATTTTCTTATTTCCAAAAAATTTTTAAAGTTTTTTTATTTATTATTTTTTAGAAATCGTTCTAAAAGCTAATAAAACTGAGGATTCCAAAAGATCTTATGTTCTGTTTTGCGAGTGCAAATATAACATAGATTTCTTGAAATCCCCAAATTTTTTCTTAAGTTTTTTCAAACTTTTTTTCTAAGCTAATTCTTTTTTCTTGATTAACAATTTCTTAGCTGTTTCTGCACACAGGTCTAGACTCTCTTCAAAACTAGCGCAAGTCTTCTTAACAACGATATCATCTCCTGGAACTTTTACAATAAGTTCTGTTGTTTTGTTTTCTTTGTCGGAGGTATTTTCAACTTTTAAGAACACTTGACACTCGACAATCTTGTCATAAAACGTATCTAGTTTGTTTAATTTTTTCTCAATTCTTTCTTCTAATGGTTCGT
Source organism: Soonwooa purpurea (assembly GCF_053891095.1). Lineage (NCBI taxonomy): Bacteria > Pseudomonadati > Bacteroidota > Flavobacteriia > Flavobacteriales > Weeksellaceae > Soonwooa > Soonwooa purpurea. The sequence continues at coordinate 41,811 of NZ_JBSSMA010000008.1, read as the reverse complement.
GAGGTGTCAACCCCATTGCTTGAACTGTGATTTTCATAACAACATTTGTTTTAAAAATTAATATTATGGATGTGAGGGTGTATCACTTTCTCCCTGTTTTTTGAGCGCTCTTGGGTGCGCATTATTAAAGACCTTCTTCAGCTGTTCAATATTAGCATTAGTATAGACTTGTGTCGATGCTAAACTTGAGTGTCCCAAGAGTTTTTTTACTTTCGAAATCTCTGCCCCGTTATTAAGAACATGTGTAGCAAAGCTATGTCGCAAAATATGAGGACTTCTTTTCTCCTTTGTAGTAACAAGACTAAGGTACTTATTTACGACTGAATAAACAAATCTTTCTCCGAGTTTTTTGCCCTTTTTATTAACAAAAAAATAATCCTGATGTTCGGCATTTGGTCGACGAATTTGTAGATAATTTAAAAGCTCTTTTTTTAATTCTTCAGAAATAGGGATTATGCGTTGCTTATTCCCTTTACCCGTTACTTTAAACGCTAAAGCCGTAAGATCTACATTTAAAAATAAAAGATTACACAATTCTGCCTTCCGCATTCCTGTTTGGTACAACGTTTCTATAATTAACTTGTCTAAAAGGGGAATTGTTGTTTTATCTTCTATTTCTGTTTTTAAAGTTTGCATTTCCTCCAGAGAAAAAGGGCTTTGTTTTTCTGCATAAAACTTCAAGGATGAGATACTTTCCATAGGTGAAATATCGATCTCACCGATTCTTAATAAATAGAGATAAAAACTTCGCAATGATGACAATTTCCTATTAATGCTTCGTTTGCTGAGTTGCACTTCACTAAGCCGGACAATAAAATTTCGGATAACTTTTTTGTCAACATGCTGCAACTCTGTTGTTGCTTCTGTTTCTAAAACAAAATTGAAAAAATCCTCTAAATCTTTTTGATAAGAAGTTATGGTATGAGGCGAATATCGTTTTTCGACACAAATGTAGTCGATAAATTTTTCTAACATGAGAATATGTGATGGGTATAAATACAAAAATCACTCTCAAATATACGAATTTGAGAGTGATTAATATGCGTAGCTAAAGAAGTTTTAAGCTTGTTCTTCTTTGCTTTGTTCTCTTTGTTTGTGAGCTGCTTTTTGTAGTGCTTGTCTGTTCAATACAGAAGGTTTAATAAATTGTTGTCTTGCTCTTAGTTTACGAACAACACCTGTTTTATCAAATTTTCTTTTGTACTTCTTTAAAGCTCTGTCGATAGACTCTCCGTCTTTTACTGGAATTATTAACATATTTTACATCTCATTTTGAGTTGCAAAAGTATTAATATTTTTTGACTTTACAAATTTTATTTTATTTTTTTGAGTATTTTCTATAATTATCTGCAAATTGCGTGAGCGATGCTAGCGAAAATCCTTTGGGGGGTGGCGCGAGGCGGCGGAGCGTAGCGGAGCCGTCCGAGCGTCACCCCAAAAGATTGTAGCGAACGTAGCGACCCGCATGTTAACTGCTTAGGAAGCCAAAGGCTTTGCTAAGGATAACAAAGGGACACGCCATAAAAAAACTCCTGATTTCTCAAGAGTTTTTATTGACTTTATGCTTTGATGTACATCGCTTTTTTTATTTCTTCTTTAACTTTTTCAAGTTTTGGAAACCACTCCGCAAACAAAGCTGCAGAATATGGTGCTGGAGCATCTGGCGTGGTAATTCTCTTAATCGGCGCATCCAAATAATCGAAGGCTTTCTGCTGAACCATATAGGTAATTTCTGATGCTACGGACGCAAATGGCCAAGCTTCTTCCAAAATCACCAATCTGTTCGTCTTTTTCACAGATTCTAAAATAGTATCATAATCCAAAGGTCTTACTGTTCTAAGGTCGATAACTTCTACAGAAACTCCATCTTTCTCTAAATCTGCAGCAGCTTGCATCGCCAACTTCATAATTTTTCCGAAAGACACCAAAGTTACATCCTTACCTTCTTTTTTGACATCTGCTTTTCCAATTGGGATGTAGTATTCTTCTTCTGGAATTTCCATTTTGTCACCATACATCTGTTCTGACTCCATAAAAATAACGGGATCGTTATCCTGGATTGCTGTTTTCAAAAGTCCTTTTGCATCGTAGGGATTAGATGGCACCACAACTTTAAGACCTGGACAGTTGGCATACCAACTTTCAAAAGCCTGAGAGTGCGTTGCTCCTAATTGTCCTGCAGAAGCAGTGGGCCCACGGAAAACAATTGGGATATTCCATTGTCCACCACTCATTTGGTACATTTTAGCAGCGTTATTGATAATTTGGTCAATCGCAACCATAGAGAAGTTGAAGGTCATATATTCCACAATTGGTCTATTACCATTCATCGCAGAACCTACTGCAATACCAGTAAAACCAAGTTCCGCAATTGGCGCATCGATAACTCTTTTTGGACCAAACTCGTCCAGCATACCTTTTGAAGCCTTGTAAGCTCCGTTGTATTCGGCTACTTCCTCTCCTACTAAATATATGGATTCGTCCTTGCGCATTTCTTCGCTCATAGCTTGAGCAATGACTTCACGAAAAGTATATTCTTTCATGTATTGAAAAATTTAGACTACAAAAATATAGATTTTTTTTTATTATTCACCTAACATAAAAAAGCAAGCCCAAAAAGAGCTTGCTAAATTTCTATAAAACGCAATATTAATCTGCTTTTTGCCAAGTTTGAGTTCTTCCTAATAAAGAAATCCCCATATAACCTCTTACATTAAGCTTATCGCCATCTCTTGTAATCGTGCACTTATAGGTTTTTCCATTTTTAGGATCTGTAATTGTTCCTCCTGTGAACTCGCTTCCATCTTTTGATAAACCGCGGACAACTTCCATACCTAAAATTGGTTTTCCTTTTCTGTCATCTTTACAACCTGTACAATTAGGATCTGCAGGTTTTATCAGCAACTGTACAACTTTTCCGTAATACTTTCCATCGGATTTTTTAAAAATCTCAACATAGGATTTTGCCTTTCCTGTTTCGTCATCAATCGTTTTCCATTTTCCTTCGATTTGCGCAAAAGACATTGCGCTAATGAATATTGTTGCGAAAGCAAGCATGATTTTTTTCATAATTTTAAATTTTATAACAATGTTATGATAAAGGGATCTTGTTAAAGTTAAATTAACTTTGGATAAAAATAAATAAATATTCTATACCTACAAGCTTTTTTTAATTATAGAATCTAAAAATGATATGCTACTAATACAATTTTCGATTGATAACACGATCCATATAATCTTGATACCAAGCTTTTACCTTTAACAGATCAAACTCTTGCTGTTTAGACCTTGGCTGATTAATCAGATTTTTTGTTAATCCCAAATCTTCTTTTTGATAAATACCAATTACATCTTTGCCATCGAAAGCATAAATGTAATCGCCGATAATCATTTGTTCTTGTATCGAATTAGAGTTCACAATAATATTTGGCTCTTCTTTATCGGACACCAAACTTCTTCCCCAACTTCGTATTGATTTTTTATACCCCATCAAATCTGCTAAAGTTGGGTAAATATCAATTTGTTGTACAAAACGCTTGTCAACACCTTCTAGTTTATATTTCGGATTTGGGGAATAAAACAACATCGGAATTGCAAAACGGTTCATTGCTTTTTGATATTCATCATAATGTATCATATTGGTATGGTCCGCGGTTATCACAAAAATTGTGTTTTGGAACCAAGGTTTTTTAGAAGCCGTTTCAAAAAATCTCTTCAAAGCCATATCGGTATATTGCATCGGCTCATGAATTGCCAAAGGTCCTTTTTTAAACTTCCCATTATATTGTTCCGGAATCTTGAATGGATCATGAGAAGATGCTGTGAAAATCGTTGACATAAATGGTTGCGTTTTCCCAATATTATTTGCGAAATACTGGAAGAAAGGCTCGTCCCAAATAGCCCAAATCCCATCAAAATCCTCATCATTATTATACTCGTCTTTCCCAAAATAATGTTTGAAACCAAGAATATTTCCAAAACCTTGGAATCCCATACTGCCATTGGGCGCACCATGATAAAAACTCGTGTCATACCCCATATCATTCGCTACAGAAACGATAGATTGAATTTTTTGATTGGAATAAGGCGAAGACGTAAAAGCGTCCGTCAAACTAGGAATACCTGCCAAAATAGAACTCATCCCATGAATGGATTGACGACCATTAGCAAAAGCATTAGTGAAAATTAAACTATGCTGCGCCAAACTATCCACAAACGGCGTGTAAGACACATAATTTTTAATATTTGATTCTTTATTAAAAGCGCCAGAATATTCTTTTCCAAAACTTTCTACAATAAAAATAACAATATTCGGCTTTTCCTCAACTTCGCGTTCATAATGTTTATATGGCTGAATCTCCTCAGTAATAAACGCTTCATCAACAAAATGTACGAGCTTAAAACTATTGGTATTTATAGTTCTAAAAAACGAAAAAACACTATTGAGAACAACATTTGCTAAAGTTGGATTTTTGACATGTTTGTTAGCATCAACCAGATTAATGGGTCTTGTACTGTGTTTAAAATCGCCGCGAATACCACCAACAACCAAAGTCGCCGTTACACACAACATCAAAATGCTTGACACAAAATAAACAACTAAATTCTGAGGCTTTCGATAATTGACTTTAACACGTTTATACAAAAACACCCAAAGCACCATACAAACTATAAAACTTATCGGCACAAGCGGACTTTGCAAAATCCCATTGAAAAAAACTTTCCAAAGATTTGACTCGTGTTCTACAACAGACAAAACCGACGATGTTAAACGTGATTGACTGAATTTAAAATAAACAAAATCACCAAAGTTGAAAGAATATGCAATTCCGTTTGTGATAAAATACCACCAACACAAAAATTTTTGATATCCAGCTTTTGTATTGACAACAATAGGAACCAAACTCAGCAAGACAAACACCGAATTGACATAGAAAATCGCTGTTGTATCGAATGCCGTACCGTAATATGAAATGCTAAAATAATCGCCAATACTATCTATCGGCAACAAATCTTTATTAAAAATCCAAAACAAAAATCTTGCGATTTGATAGAAAAAAAACACTAACGCAAGGCGATATATCAGGACCAAAAATTCCTGCCATCTAACATCTTTCATCTTGCAAAAATACAGATTTTAGTATTTTAGAAACAGAATCATCTATTTTCTTTACAGAATTCTTAGATGGCCGAACTCAATATTTTGTATTTTTGTCGCATGAATTTCATTAAAAACAACCTAGCCAACGCTTTTACGCTTGCCAATTTATTTTCTGGTTGCGTAGGTGTCATCCATTTATTAAACAACGATTACAAAACAGCAGGCTTTTGTCTAATCCTGTCTTTGGTGCTTGATTTTTTCGATGGATTTGTAGCGCGTGCGTTAAAATCCAACAGCAATCTTGGCGTACAACTGGACTCGTTAGCGGACATGGTGAGTTTCGGATTTTTCCCGGGTGTTGTCCTTTACAAATTTTTGGAAGTCTACGGTCACACAGCTTTCGGAATCGATTTTCCTTTTGAGATCAAATATCTAGGATTTTTTGTGACTTTATTTTCGTGTTTACGATTGGCTATTTTCAATCTGGACGAAGAGCAAACCTATTATTTCAAAGGTCTTAATACGCCGACTAATACTGTATTTTTATTTGGTTTATACTTTTTAAATCAAAATCAAATCGCAAGCAACACAGCATCCTTTTTAGAATTAAATAATATTCTAAATGCAGAGATATTAATCGTTTTAACCATCATTTGTAGCTGGCTTTTGGTAAGTCCTATTAAAATGATTTCAATGAAATTCAAGTCGATGAAATTGGAAGACAACCATCCAAAATTGGCTTTATTAATTGGCGGAATCATCTTGTTAATTGCATTAGGCGTCAATGCTATTCCGTTTTTGGTGATTTATTATATTCTCATTTCGTTAGTATTTCAAAAACAACTTAAATAGATCTAAAGTCTAAAAAAATTAATTCATAATTCATAACTAAAAAAGAATGAATCTCAAATTATATAAACCCCTTTGCGTTTTCGATTTAGAAACAACAGGAACCAATGTTTCTACCGACAGAATTGTTGAAATGTCTATTCTAAAAGTTAATCCAGACGCTTCTAAAGAAACCAAAACGTGGTTGGTAAATCCTGGAATGCCAATTCCGGAAGCTTCAAGCTTGGTACACGGCATCTATGACAAAGATGTGATGAATGCGCCTAGCTTCAAAGATATCGCTCCAAAAATTTTAGAAATGATAAAAGATTCGGATTTGGGTGGTTTCAACTCTAACCGTTTTGATATTCCAGTTTTGGCTGAAGAATTACTTCGTGCAGGAATGGATTTTGACCTTAACAAGCACAAATTTGTTGATGCACAAACGATTTTCTTTAAAAAAGAACCACGTAATCTTGGCGCAGCTTATCAATTCTATTGTGGAAAAACTTTAGAAAATGCACATTCTGCCGAGGCGGATACTTTAGCAACTTTCGAAGTTTTAGATGCTCAAATCGCAAAATACGAGGATCTTCCAAATGACATCCAAGGTCTCAGCGAATATTCTTTCCATCAAAAAAATGCTGACTTAGCTGGTTTTATCGGTTATAATGATAAAAATGAGGAAACTTTCAACTTCGGAAAATACAAAGGACAAACGGTAAAAAGCGTTTTCCAAAAAGACCATGGCTATTACGGTTGGTTGCAAAATGCGGACTTCCCATTGTACACGAAAAAGATATGGACAAAAATCCAATTGATGAGCAAATTTTAAAATCCAATCATGAAAATAATCTGCATAGGCCGCAACTATTCTGAACACGCCAAAGAGCTAGGAAACGAAGTTCCTGAGAATCCTGTCATCTTTATAAAACCCGACACAGCGGTTCTTAAAAAAGATACAGACTTCTATATTCCCGAATTCAGCAACGATGTGCATTACGAATTGGAAGTGGTTGTTAAAATCTCAAAAGGCGGAAAATATATCCAAAAAAATAATGCTTCCAAACATTATGATGAAATAGGATTGGGCATCGATTTTACAGCGCGTGATCTCCAAAGTCAACTGAAAGCAAAAGGTCTTCCTTGGGAACTTTCAAAAGCTTTTGATGGTTCTGCTGTTGTGTCTGAATTTCTGAATAAAGAGGATTTTGATCTAGAATCGCTTCAATTCTCTTTATCGAAAAACGGCGAAAAAGTCCAAGATGGCAACACGAGTGATATGATTTTTGATATCGACAGCATTATTGCATTTGCTTCTCAATATTTCACATTACGCGTGGGCGACCTTATCTTTACAGGAACACCAAAAGGTGTCGGAAAAGTTGAAGAAAACGATATTTTAGAAGGTTTTCTAGAACACAAAAAACTTATATCACTTCGTATCCAATAATTATTTAATAAAGAATTACTATCTTTATAAAGAGAAAATGATTAATTAAAAATTAATAGTATTAAATTATTAATTCGCAATTAACATCAAATATTTCAAATAGTTATAACCTTGAAAAATATTTCACCATGAAAAATATTATTCTTCCAATCGATTTTTCTGATAGCACCGACAAGCTTATAGATTATGCTATTTCTTTTGCTAAAGATGTGACTGCAAAAATCCATCTTATCCACGTAAGTCCAACTGATATTGGATTTGTAATAAGCGACATGGGCTATCAATACTTCCCCGAGGTTGAGGAAAACGAGTTGAAATACGAATTAAAAGAACTCAACCGACTAGAACAATATGTAATTGCACAAGATATTGATGCAACCCATATTCTAAAACAAGGTAATGCAGCGGAAGTTATTATGGATTATGTCAAAGAAAAAAATGGAGATTATATTGTCATGGGTTCTCATGGAAGAAGTGGGATTTATGATGTTTTTGTAGGTTCATTAACAAAAGATCTAACTAAAAACGCAAACATCCCTGTCGTTGTTGTCCCATGTCGAAAAGAAAAATAGTGCTACTAAAACCATATTCCTAATAGATAAAACAAAGCCTACATTATTAATAATGTAGGCTTATATTTAATATAATCAATTTATTTAACCTTCGTTTTTGTAAAGTTTGGGATCGTAGTAAGGGAATTTGCCTTCTGTTTCAGAATGATACTCTTTATCCTTATCACCACCTAAAGTAACTACCAAAATGTAGCACCAATAAATGAAAAATCCAGATGCTACGATAAATAGTACCCAGTTTAGGAAATTACCTGCAAAATCAAAGAACCCGAAAGTCCATGTGAAAACACTACCTAAGAACAACCAGAAAGATGTCATTGCTTTTCTTTTTTTAAATTAACTTTGCACAAATTTATAAAAAATGTTTCGATTACTTTCTAAAGAAAGCAATATTTTTTCAATTCCCGTTTATATCGGTTTTCTACTGCTTATCATTATCGCGTTTAACGCTATGGATATCAGCAGACTAGACATCATGTCCGCTGTTATTACATTTGCTGGGATTTCGTTGGGATATTTTTTATTTAACAAGCTGGACCTTACCTATCAGACACATTTACCTTTATTCCTTTACACTTTTTATGTGTTTGCCTTTTATCCAGGAGACCTCAGCATTGGTCTGGCTATCACACTTTTGATCAACTCTTTTTTACTTTTAATATTAACCTCAACCAGCGACAAGCTCAGAAAAGGCTCTTATCTTCTGGTTGGCGCCTTGTTGTGCATCAACTATTTGTTTCTACCCATTTTTTGGCCTTTAATCTTCTTTGTCATCATCCATATTTTTGTAACTTCTGGAAAGGCTTTGGCCAATTTGTTTCGCTTATTTTTTGGAGCTTTGTTGATTCTAATCATCTATTTCAGCGTGATGTACTGGATGGATTACGAAAGTTGGGATAATAAATATTGGCCTTTGAGCGCCAATTTCAAAATGGTGAACGAGTTTTCGAATCTCTATTTTATAACGCCTATTATTTTAATGATAATCTATGCGGTGTTGGACCACTTCAGACATTTCAATGAGAAAAGTCCTACCAGCAAATATAAATATACTTTTTTGCTGCTTTTTTCCTCCGCATTTTTAATATCCATAATTTTGTACATGGGAACTTATTACGAAATGCTATTGGTACTAGGTCTTCCTGTAAGTATTATTTTAAGCCGAATGCTAAGGTTTTTTCCTAAATATTGGATGCAAGAACTTGGACTTTGGACCATAATTATGTCGCTGTTTTTGTTTAAAATAGCACCTTATATATTTCAAATTTAGATATGATTCAGTTAGATGATAAATTAATTTCCGAAGATATTTTTTCTGAGGAATTTGTATGCAACCTTTCCAAATGCAAAGGTGCATGTTGTGTAGATGGTGACACTGGCGCACCGCTTGATGAAGACGAACTTCCTATTTTAAAAGAGATTTTCCCGAAGATAAAATCTTATCTACGACCAGAAGGCGTTTTGGCAATAGAAGAACAAGGCACGCATGTTATCGATAACGAAGGCGATCTTGTAACGCCATTGGTTAACAATGCAGAATGTGCTTATGTTATTTTTGATGAAAAAGGCTGGACAAAATGCGGCATCGAAAAAGCTTATGAAGACGGGATTATCGATTGGAAAAAGCCGATCTCCTGTCACCTCTATCCCATACGTGTTACCAATTACAAAACCTTCACAGCACTTAACTACCACGAGTGGCCTATTTGTAACGACGCTTGTACACTAGGAAAAGAATTAAAGGTTAAAATTTATCAGTTCCTTAAAGAACCTTTGACAAGAAAATATGGCACCGAGTTTTATCAAAACCTAACGTACGCTGCCGAAGAGTGGGAAAGAGAATTTAATTCTTAACAAAAAAATAAAAGAAGCGCTATAAGCCGGATTCTGTGCCCTCCCAAAAGAGGGTGCTTGTTATTTATCTGATTTGCAAATTACTCTGCAACTTTAGCTGCTTACCCCTCGCCAACGACCGAGCCGACCTTAACTGGCGATATACTTAGCATTGCACCGCATAGAGTTTACCTGGTTTCACTACAGCCGAACTGTACCTGCTTTCTGTTGCACTTGTCCTACGCTCGCGCGTGACGGATGTTATCCGCTATGCTGCTCTGTGGTGTCCGGACTTTCCTAGCCTCCCGAAGGATTCTCAACAAGCCGCACTTCTTTTATGCGCCAAAAGTATTACTTTTTAAGCTATATAAAAAAGTTTTTTATTCAATAAATTAATCACTGCTGTCAGCTTTTTTTAACAACAAACGCTTGAGATGCGAAAATAGCAAGCTTGGTATCCATCAAAAGCAAGCTTGTTAATGGGCAATAGCAAGCTTGTCATCGGGTCATGACAAGCTTGCTATTTTTTGACCCTCGCAAAGCCGCTCTAGCAGGGCTTTACAGAAGGGCTAATTTTTGATTTTAAAAAACAATTTAATGACATATTTTTAGGCTTAAAAAAAATAAAACCTCAAAGCTTTTAAGAGAACTTTGAGGTTTATAAATATAGTGTAGATATAGTAAATATTAAAGCTTATACGTCAAGCTAACATAGAAATTACGTGGTGCAATTGGATTAACCGAGTAGTTCTCGTGTACGTTATAATTAACGACATCAAAAATGTTATTAACTTTGGCCTGAATCATGAATTTCTTCCACTCGTAGCCTGCTGAGAAATAGACCGTCGTATAGTCTTTCAGTTCAAAAATGCGACTTACACCATTACGGCCATCCAGGCTAGAAGAGCCACCGTTTTTGGTATCGTTCCACCCGGCAAGACGATCACCGATATAATAGGCTCCTGCACCCAGTTTAAGTCCTTTTAGCTGGTCTGTGAATTTATAAAACACCGACAAATTGGCTGTCGTAGCTGGTGTTCTCACCAATCTTTGTTTTTCGACATAGCCTGTTGCTTCGGGCGTATCCAGATAGACAGCGTTGTTGTAGGAGAAACCTCCTATTATTGAAAGATTGGCTGTTGGGTTACCTGTAATATCCAGTTCTACACCGCGGCTTCTCATTTTGCCTGAGTATTCTTTTAACATGCCCGATGGATCAATTTGGTTGCCATTTTCATCCAAAGCATTTTGATAATAATTTTGATAAATAATTTGATAAACAGAAAGGTTGAGCGCTACTGCATTGTTCCAAAAATTCTTTTTCGCGCCTACTTCGTACTGATCGATATTGGTAGGTTTCAAACCTTCATTATTAATATCTATCCCAACATTATTTGAAAAGGAATTGGTATAAGTTGCAAAAATGGACAAGTTATCATTCGGCATATATACAAGTCCTAGTTTAGGAGAAATAGCCTGGTCGGAGGTTTGTGAATTTTTGACAATTGTCTTACCATACGCCTTTCCTGCTGCGGCATATTGTGTTTTTAAAGACGGCATGTTTTCAACATACGACCAACGAAGTCCTGCAATAACTTTGAAGGTTTTGCTAAGGCTAATGAAATCTTGTGCATAAACACCGAGTCTTCTTGATGTTGTTCTGGTTTTGCCAAAAGTTTTTGAGTCTGGCATGGTTCCAGAAACCCAAGTTGATGGATCATCCAGATACAGCAAGTCTGTTGGGCTTCCGTTATTCCCGTAGATATAGGATGTTCCGTATTCTTTATTATTAGCAGGATTAAAGAACGTAAACGAATCCGATTGTCCAAAGTCGCCATCGGCACCTATTAGAACTTTGTGCCCAATTTTTCCTGTATTAAATTCTCCATTTAGGTTAACCTGAACAGATCCGTAGTTTTGTTCGCTATATGTTTTGGAAAGATTTCTTTTATATCTATATCTGTTATCAGCCGTTGTTTCCCAAGAAACCCGCTCTGTTGAGAAATAGTCTTTCGTATAATTTTGGTAAGATGCAATTGCATCTATCGTCCACTTATCGCTTAACTGGCGTTTGTAAGTAACAGTGGTTGACGTTTGTTGAACATTTTGATACTGCCAAGGTGTTCCCAAAAAAGCATTTATAGGAAGCATATCATTCAGTTTATAACTCTTATCGGTATTAATGATACTTCCGATTCCGAAATCAGGCGTTGAATCATTTTTAAGATAATCCGCTTCAACAATCAATTGGGATTTCTCTCCAAGATTAAATATAAATGATGGATTAACATAGAATTTATCCGAACTAACAATATCTCTGAAACTATCAGCATGTTCATACGCCATATTGATTCTCGCAGCAACATTTTTAGAAAGTGGTCCATAGACATCGACGGTTGGCTTGTAGCTATTCCAACTTCCCACGTTCATACTAGCACTTCCTCCAAAGTGGAAACGAGGTTTTTTAGTAATCATATTAATAACACCACCAGCAGCGGTATTGCCGTACATCATCGCGTTGGCACCTTTAAGAACCTCAACACGCTCTAATCCAGAAACCTCTGGAAAAACACCACTGTTAACGCGACTTCCGTTTTTGAAAATATTGTCGTTTCCTAAAATAAAACCTCGCCCACCAAAACTATCTTGTGCATTACCACGAGATGATGTGATATAAACGCCATTTACATTTTGTAAGACATCGCTTAACTGTTTAGCTTGTTGTTCTTCAATAACTTCATGGGTTACAATTGCAATAGGTTGTGGCGTTTCCATCATCGTAAGATTAGCCTTCGATGATAATGGTTTTGCTTTGTTTGGATTACCTGTTTTATGTAAAAGCACATCTTCAATCTGTTGAATCCTTGCTGTATCGCTTACCGCTTCATATTTCATCTGGCCAAATGCGAAACCAGAAATTGTGATTAAACCTAATGCAATTATATTCTTATTCATTGTTATACTTATTTAGAAAGAGTTAAAATAACAATGCGAATTTAGGAATTATTAACTTTTAGACAAATTTATTTTTAACAATTCTAAATAAAAACACAGACAACAACGCAAGTAGTTGATTTTCAAACACAAACAAAACATGATATTTCTCAACAAAAACTATTGAGAATAAAATAAAATATGAAAACTCGAAAAATTAGTTTCGGAAAGCTTGCATATCAAGCTTTAGAGAAAAGAAGTTTGAATAAAAATTGGAACCTCCAATTCCGGAATTCGTAATCGCATAGTCCAAAGTAAGGCCTTTATATTTAATACCTATACCAGCACTTGGCTGAAAAGAAACTTTCCTTTTTAAACTTTCAATATCTGTAATATTACTGAACTGATTAACACCCAATCTCACAAAAACCATATCTTGGAATGCCAGCTCTGCACCAGCATAAGGTGTAATACTTGCAAAATCTGTTGATATTAAAGAAGGCGTTTTAGCAAAATCAATATTAAGTCCAGCTTCTGGCAAAAGTTTCAAATCTCGGTTGATTTCAAAAAGGCGACTCGCTCCGACATTCAGCTTTGGCATTGTAATTTCCAACTTGTCGGCTGGCGCTGGGTTAAATTCTTCCCCATTGACAATAGTTGACAATTCTTTTTCGTTAATCGTCCAGAAATTGACTGTTGTCGTGGCATCGCGCAACATTGCACCATAGTTCCAACCATTATCTGTTTTATAAATTGCACCAAGATCGAACCCGAATCCATAGCCACTCGCGAATTTTCCGATATTACGATACACGACTTTTGCATTAACCCCGATATTCAATCGGTGATTTCCAGATGGATTAAACGCATAAGACAAAATCGCGGCGTAGTCTGCAGTCGAAAAAGATGAAATTTTATCATAATCGATATTGCCTTCTGGATCGATCATTTGGGTTGTGTTAAGAATATTATCAACCCCTAAACGTACCAAAGAAATCCCAAAAACACCATTCTCAACAGATTTGGCAAAAGCAACATAATCGTATTTGGCAATCGATTCAAAATACTCGGCATGCATTGCGGAGGCTTGCCAATCGCGTTCTACGCCATTAAGCCCTGCGGGATTCCACATCGGCGCATAGACATCTTCTTGATTTGAGATTACCGCACCGCCCATACCAAGACCACGTGCGCCAGCGCCAATGTTTAAAAATTCATTAGAGTACTTACGAATGATTTGGGCATTCGACAAACTAATAAGCAAAAGGCATATAAAAAATAAATGTTTCTTCATTAATCTATTGTCTTGTTGGCTTCGACTGTTGCTAGTTTTTTTCTTCTTTTGGACTTTATCAAACCATTAACTACGATGGATAAAATCATAACAGCAGAAGCGATATAAAATATCGGACTCATATGTTCTGACGCGCCAAAGATAAAAAAAGCTAATATAATCCCATAGACCGGTTCAAGATTAACTGTTAATATCAACGTAAATGGTGAAATATACTTCATCAGTTTAATACTTTCAAACATCGGATACGCCGTAAACAAACTCGCCAATAAAATTACTAACGCATAATCATGCATACTTATTTCGTTAAGGAAAGATAATTGTCCTGTTAGCAAAAAAAACAATGAAATAATCGCCCATCCACCAAATATCTCATAGAAAATAATATTGCCAGACGATACTTTGCCATACATTTTACCATTAAAAACAGAAAAAACAGTTCCACACAAAGCACAAATAATACCGTAGAAAATTCCCAATTTGTATTTCATTTCCGCATTGAAAATGAGCAAAATACAGCCAACAATAACAATCCCAATCAATATTTCCAGCCAATCTATTTTTCTACGAAATACAATAGGCTCAATAAAAGCGGCAAACAATGTTGATAAGGACAAACACGACAAGGCTATAGAAACATTCGACACCTTTATCGACTCGAAAAAGAAAAACCAATGTGCCGCCATTACGCTACCAATACCAATTAACCTCAGCAAGTTTTTGCGATCGACTTTCAGACTTTCTTTTTTAATAAATCTTAAATAAATAAATAAAAAAAATGCTGTAAAAAGCATCCTATAAAATACCAATAACGCAGCATCTATCTGAATTAATTTTCCTAAAATAGCAGTGAATCCCCACAAAAAAACAATGAGGTGTAATCTAACGAGATGCGAACTTAACATTATATAAAAGTATTGTAAAAACTTAATGCAAACTTATAAATAATAAAAGTATTTTTGCAAAAATAAAAGTATGGAATTTCTACAAATATTCGCCTCAGTAGATGCGCTCATCGCACTACTCACCTTAACTTTTCTCGAGATAATCCTCGGGATAGACAACATTATTTTCATCTCAATAGTTACTGGAAAATTACCACAAGACCAACGCAAGCGTGCAACCAGAATAGGACTTTTCCTTGCCATGTTTATGCGTATCGCTTTATTATTTGGGATCACTTGGCTCATCGCTATGAAAGCATCGCTCTTTAGCATCAATTGGGGTTGGTTCAGCGCAGACTTCACGGGACAAGCCCTGATACTTTTTGCCGGTGGTATATTCCTGATTTATAAAAGCACCAAAGAAATCCACGAAAAAGTGGACAACAAAGGCGAACATGAAAAAGAATTAGCCACAGGTTCTGGCGCAAAATCTTTCGCAAATATCATTTTCCAAATCCTTTTAATCGACTTGGTATTCTCGGTTGATAGCATCTTAACGGCAGTCGGGATGACCAATGGCGTACAGGGCGCACTACCTATTATGATAACTGCAGTTGTCATTTCCGTTGGTGTTATGATGTTGTTCGCGGTGCCAGTCGGTAATTTTGTTAATCAAAATCCATCTATCCAGATATTAGGTTTGGCCTTTTTAATTTTGATTGGTTTTATGCTTTTAACAGAAAGTATGCACCTATCAGGCGCTATTCTTGGCGGACAAGAAGTTGGCGCAGTGCCAAAAGGCTATTTGTATTTTGCCATATTCTTCTCTCTCGTTGTCGAATTCCTCAACATGAGAATGCGTAAGAAAAAAGCTTAAATTTAAAATCAAAGCATAGTCCCCACTTTCTCCGTTGACAAGTGGGGACTTTTTTTATAAGCTCTACGTTCAACAATCATGTAATGTCAATTTGAAAAATACAGAACCACATAATTTTAATTTTAAGGAATTCGATCTAGATATTAATTAAATTTCTTGTTGTTTTTAAAAGTTTAAAAAATCCTCCAACCCAAATCTTGGACTCGCCGACCTTTAGATTTAGGTTCAAAATAGAAGCCTTGCTGTTAATTAATGAAAATTATAGGTTAATAACCGAAAACTTGCGCTTAATAGCGTTTAATTTTTGGGTAAGTAAGCTTAAATTCAGGCTTCATAAACCAAAATTTCTGGTCCAGAACCCCAAATTTTGAGTTCACAAAGCCAAAGGCTTGTATTTTTTACGCCAACACATCTATCTATAACCACAACGGATATGTTCTCAACCACAAAAATCACGTATATAAGCCCAAATTATAAGCAATAAATTTTAATTAAAGCTTCAAATTTTGTCCGTATCTATAAAAACGAGTATTTTTAAAGCAATAAAAATAAATAATGGATTTAGAATTCAATAAACGAGAAGACCAAAACAAGCTGAAACTTTCAGAAATAAACAGGCACTATAATAAAATCAAAAAAGGTGGCGGTGACAAGGCTTTACAAAAGCAACACGACCAAGGCAAATTAACAGCCCGCGAACGTATCGACTATCTTTTGGACAAAAACACAGACAGCATAGAAGTAGGTGCTTTTGCTGGCTATGATATGTATGAAGAACACGGCGGATGCCCTTCTGCTGGCGTTGTCGTGGTAATAGGTTATGTGTCTGGAAAACAATGTATCGTGGTTGCCAACGATGCTACCGTAAAAGCAGGCGCTTGGTTCCCGATAACAGGAAAGAAAAACCTTCGTGCACAAGAAATCGCTATGGAAAACAGATTGCCAATTATCTATCTTGTAGATTCTGCAGGTGTATATCTTCCTATGCAAGACGAGATTTTCCCTGACAAAGAGATGTTCGGGCGGATTTTCCGCAACAATGCAAAAATGAGTTCTGCAGGCATTGTACAGATTTCGGCGATTATGGGAAGTTGTGTTGCAGGTGGCGCTTACCTTCCGATAATGAGTGACGAAGCCATGATTGTTGATGGTACAGGAAGTATTTTTTTAGCGGGAAGCTATCTTGTAAAAGCCGCAATTGGCGAATCCATAGACAACGAAAGCCTAGGCGGCGCAACGACACATTGCTCTATTTCTGGCGTTACAGACTACAAAGCTAAAGACGACAAAGACGCTTTGGACCGTATCAAAACGATTATGAAATCTATTGGCAGCTACGACAAAGCTGGTTTTGACAGATGCGAAAGCTTTCCACCAAAAGAAAACCCAGACAACATTTTTGGCATTATGCCTGTTGGTCGTTCTGAGCAATACGACACGTTTGATATTATCAAATGCCTTGTTGACAATTCCGAATACGAAGAATACAAACCAGACTATGGGAAAAGCATTATCTGTTGTACCGCAAGAATCGATGGCTGGAGTGTAGGCATTGTCGCCAATCAAAGAAAATTAGTAAAAAGCGGTAAAGGCGAAATGCAGTTTGGAGGTGTCATTTATTCGGACTCTGCAGATAAAGCAACGCGTTTTATCGCCAACTGTAACCAGCGAAAAATTCCTTTGGTATTCTTACAAGACGTTACGGGTTTTATGGTAGGTTCTAAATCTGAGCATGGCGGGATTATTAAAGATGGTGCGAAAATGGTGAACGCCGTTTCCAACTCTGTGGTTCCGAAATTCACCGTCATCACAGGAAATTCTTACGGCGCAGGAAACTATGCCATGTGTGGAAAAGCTTACGATCCTAGATTAATCGTTGCTTGGCCTTGGGCAGAGCTAGCTGTTATGGGCGGACAACAGGCAGGAACTGTTCTTCTCCAGATCCAAGAATCTGCACTTAAAAAACAAGGAAAACAGATTACAGAAGAAGAACGCAAAGAGATTTTAGACAAAATTGTTGCTAACTACAACAAACAAATTGATCCAAAATATGCAGCAGCAAGATTATGGACAGACGCAATCATCAACCCAATAGACACCAGAAAATGGATAAGCATGGGTATAGAAGCCGCTAACCATGCACCAATAACAGAAAAATTCAATCTAGGTGTGATACAAGTTTAGGAATAACACAACAACAATAAAAAACACAATATGAAAAAAACTTTAAGCTTGGTTTGTATTAACCTAAGCCTCTTTGCTTTTGCACAATGTAATATCATTGGTCCTGGTATCATCAAAACAAATGAGAAAGCCAGCTATCGCATCGAAACCGAAAATGCACAATGTACGAATTGCTACAAATGGGCAATCCAAGAAAATAAGGATTTCATTAAGGGTGACGCACGAAAGAGCGCAATCGATATTGTAGCAAATAGAGAAGCGAATGTTGTTTTATCTTTAGCGGTTTTAACAACATCTGGCATTGAGCAATGCAGCCGTCACATTGACATCGCTGTCGCGGATCACAAAGTGTTTGATGAACATCCAGAACCTATTGATGAAAAGACTTGTGATATACCAAACCTAAATTACACAGAAGTAAAATATGCTTTGGGAAAACTTATTTTGATACCCGAGCAAGACAATCCCGACTTTTCTTACACTTGGATTAGCACACTAAAAAATGCTGAAAAAATAGAATCTAAGGAGAAAAATCCTCAGTTTTCCTATTCGGATGAAAATCCAATAGAAACAATCCAGTTGGTTTTATCTTCTAAGAAGTGTACAAAACTGTCCATCAGAACTTATAAAGAAGAATTCTGGCAACAAAATCAATAGAAGCTTATCAAAGCCTTTCCATCGCGAAAGGCTTTTTTTTATAATATTAATTAAACTTTATTAATTAAAGGTTTAATTTAATTAAAATATTTTTTAACTTTGTTAAAGTAAAAATCAAACTATGGAAATGAAACTTCCTATTTTTTGTCCCAGTTGCGAATCTGCATTACGGGTTTCTCAAATGACTTGTAATAATTGTCCAACCACTGTGAATGGCGATTTTGATTTGCCTTTGTATCTAAAACTTAATAGAGAAGAGCAAAATTTCATCTTAGAATTTTTCTTGAGCAGCGGCAGCATTAAAGAAATGGCGAAACAAGCCAATATCTCCTACCCTACAATGCGCAACAAATTGGACGACCTTATCGAAAAAATAAATTCATTAAAATCTTAAAACCATGAATTGGACAATACTCTTCAACCCTTTAGCAAAACTTCCGGCAAAACCCGTTCTTCTTGTTGGAATTATTAGTGCCGTTATTGGCTCATTTATTTCCCAATTCAATCACACAATATTTGATGGGTTAATTGATGCGCATACCTATCATTTACTTACTTATGCGCAAGCCATTACAGCTAATTTGGTCAATATTATTTTGCCTTGTGTGTTTTTATTTATTCTGGGGCGATTTATCAATCCAAAAACTAGAATGATTGATATTCTTAACACTTCTTTCCTGTACAGAATTCCAATTTATATTATTCCGTTTGTTACAAGTTTTCCAAGCATGAAAAGCATCGAAGCTAAGATTAATGAACCAATGATGAGCATCAAAGATCTTCAGTTTTCATCCGACGAAATGACAATGCTTATTATTTTCTCCTGCATCAGCCTTGCCATTCTTGCATATGCGATTGCAATTTTATTTATGGGATTCAAAACAGCGACTAATGCTAAAAAAGCTTGGCATTATTTGGCTTTTGTTGGTGTATTTATCCTTTGCGAGATTTTAAGCAAATTCATCATTCATTCTTTTTTATAAATTCAGAATTATGAAAAAACAATTTTTAATATTAGCATTTTTATTGACGGTGTTTTTTATAAATGCCCAAAATATTATTGGTAGCTGGAAAGGGGAAATTGAATTTTCTGGACAAAAATTAACCTTAATTTTCAATCTAACAGGAAGTCCAGACAATCTAAAAGCTACTATGGACAGCCCAATGCAAAGAGCAAAAGATATCCCAATACAAAAAGCAAGTTTTATTGGTAAACAACTTAATATTAATGCAGAAAACCTAGGCATTACGTATTTAGGAATTTTAAAAGACAATAAAATCTATGGGAAGTTTATGCAAAGTGGATTGAGTTTTGATCTTATATTAACCCCATTTGACACTAAAAACACTTCTGTTTTTAACCGTCCACAAACTCCAAAACCTCCATTTGATTATCCTATGGAAGAAGTAAGTTTTGTAAACCCAAATGATAAAAATATTTTAGCAGGGACTTTAATCCTCCCAAAAGACAAAAAAAACTTCCCTATCGTTGTTTTAATAACTGGTTCTGGAAAACAAAATAGAGATGAAGAACTATTCGGACATAAGCCTTTTGCTGTTATTGCTGATGATTTTGCGAAAAAAGGAATTGGAACTTTAAGACTAGATGACCGTGGAGTTGGCAGTTCCAGCGAAGGAAATATCAATGATACTTCAGCGAATTATGCAGAGGATATTGCTGCCGCTGTAGATTTTTTAATAAAAAAGATTGAACAAAAGTAAAATTAAGAAAAACGGTTAAAACCGTTACTATGCAGTAGTTTATAAATTGACGGTCTGAATTTGGAAGGTAGTGTACATCAGGTTTTGGGCTTAAAAAGACAGAGATAGGTTACTAAATCATTACCTGTTTTGGATTGTACAAGATAGTATAATTAGCTATATTTCAGCATTTTGCACTCTTTTTTATCTTTCCTTGTAACTCGCTAAAATTTAATTTTAAACATTAAAATTTTGAGTTATGGAGACAGTTAAAAGATCCACTTTCAAGCTATTGTTTTACTTGAAGAAAAATGAACCCAAAAAAAATGGTAATGTACCTGTAATGGGACGTATTACTATTGATGGTACACCAAAAACTTTTGGAACCAAACTGGAAATTGATCCCAATACTTGGGATTTAAAACACGGACGCGTACAGGGAAAAAGCACAACAGCACTAACTACCAATCAAAAATTGGATAAAATTCGTGTACGTATCAATAAGATTTATGATGATATGCTTAAAGATGAAGGTTTTGCTACTTCACAGAAAGTTAAGCTCTCTTTTTTAGGTGTCGGTGTGATGGATGATGCAGTACTCAAAGTTTTCAAAGAACAAAATGAGGATTTTGAAAAAATGGTGGCAAAAGGTAAGCGCTCGTCAAACACTTATTATAAGTACAAAGTTGTTTTCAATCATCTGACGGAATTTATAAAAGCTAGGTATCATCGGGATGATATGGCTTTTCGTGAGCTTACATCTGATTTTATCAGGGAGTTCGATTTTTTCCTTCGCATTGATAAAGAATGTACACACAATACGGTATGGGTTTATACAATGCCTGTTATAGCTTTAGCTGACCTAGCTATTAAAAAAGGATTGATACGTCAAAATCCATTTGAGGATTACGAAATAAGCATGCAGGAAACTGATCGTAGCTATCTTTTGAAGGAGGCTGTGGAAAAATTGTTATTCTTAAAACCCTCTAAGCCGAAATATGAACTGGTTAAAGACATTTTCATTTTTAGTTGCTTTACAGGGTTGTCTTACATTGACGTTAAAAAGCTAAAGTGGAGCAACATTCAATCCTTCTTTGACGGTCATCAATGGATTATCAGCCGAAGAAAGAAATCGGATGTTGCATCAAATGTTCGTTTGATGGAAATTCCCAAACGGATCATTGAAAAATACAGAGGTATTACAAGAAATGATTTCATATTTCCAGTTCCATCCAATGCAACATGTAATAATCATGTAGCTAAACTGATTGAAGAAGCTGAAATTGTCACTGAACAAAAAGTGACGTTCCATACGGCACGACATACTTTTGCAACAATGTTTTTAACAGAGGGAGTACCTCTTGAAAGCCTTAGTAAGATGATGGGACATAAGAATATTTCTACCACTCAGATTTATGCTAAGATTACAAGTCAGAAGATCAGCAAGGATATGGATTTGGTTTCTCCGAAATTTGCTTCTCTGGAAACAGCATTCATTTCAATGGAACCAGATACGCCTTCACAGCCCGATTTCATAATAGTTGAAGATGAATTAGAACTGGTCACTTAATGGTGTAATATTTATTGAAAAGCAGGATTTTATAATTCTGCTTTTTTATTTACCTCTTTATGCAAATTAAAGCCACCTGTTATTTTTTATATTTACAAAACAAACTTGACCTATAGTGTCGTTAAAAAATCCTTATAAAATGGCAGAAATTGACTTGACTAAAATAAAATACTACCCTGACAGATTTTATATCTGCCTAGATGGATTTGATATTGATAACTTAACCACTTTTATAACTGACCTACAAATCGGTCAAGAGCAATCTATATTCATTCATGAATACTACCACTACCTTACCAACATTGCTACATTCTCTGGAATACGTCAATTTAACCTTAATTTTTGTGATAGGTTCCGAGCATCAACCATCTTGACGTCAAAAGAAGGGCTTAACGCTTATCCAATAAACAGTAACACCTTTGAAAGCTGTAAGAATATGGTAGATTATTGGAACGAGATAACAGCCATATTGAATGAGGATGATATTGACTATAATGTGGTCGAAGAAACTGATAAAACGCCTAGTAAAAAATTTGGTATAGCATCGATAGAACGAACCGAAAAACCAATGGAAGTCGTTGTAAATGGTGTTAAGTATAGTGGAGCGAGGATTCTGATTAAGATATATACAACAGAACTTATTAATATTAATAGCTTTTACTTAACATTTGGTGCTATTGATGAGTTTCTGAGTTCTACAATTGACGAGTATATGTATGAGAACAATTTATCGGATATTAACCCAAGTATGCTTAGTCGAAGACCCTTTTATCCTTATGGTTTCTTTGATGAATTGCTTTCGTTTTACGGGATTAAAAGGGCCCCGGCATTTGAGAAAATTCTTATTGCATACTTTGCCTTGAACTCATCAAACCCGCCAGTGATTTTAATTGATATACTTGAAAAATTAAAAGATGGTGGCTATGAACAATTTCAGGAGAATCCCGAAATATATTTGCTTACTAATTTTTTAGAAGTACCTCAGTACAATGATGTTCTTAAAAACATTAAGGACTTTGCCGATCTAACATACGAACAAGGACGTATACATATCTCACAGGCATTGAAATATTATTACGATAAATTTTATATGGCACAAAAACTAAAAGAAAATGACTTCTTTTATTTTGTTAGACCCTTCTTTGCCAACGGTAAGGATACTATTAGTTACAAACAAAAGTTTCTTCTTGAACTTTCAAGAATAATAAACCTTTTTACACCTCCTGTTATACTAAAAGACAAGCAGTTTTTTTATATTGATAAATTGACCACTTTCGGTGAAGCTACCGTATTGATATTGGCTACCTATGAAATTTTTGAAAGTATAAGGACAAACCGAATCGCATCAAGACCTGCACACCAGAAAGCAAAATATAGCTTCCCTGACGGCGATCCTGAGTGCGACAATCTTGAAAAATTTACTCCACCCCCTATTAACGGTATAGTATTCAGGCTTGCTCTTAACGAATTGAACCTATATGGCCCATATCTTAAAGAGTTGGATGACCTTAAACAAAAGAATAGTTAGATATGGGTATTTCAAGACGTCATCATTATATTCCGCAGTTCCTTATCAAGAAATTTGCTGATTCGGACAATATGCTTTATCTGTATGATAAAGAAAAAAAAACCTTTGCAAAGGAAAAGAGAAGCCCCAAATCTATATTCTTTGAGATGAATAGGAATATCCTTGATTTTGGCGGAACAGCAAACGATAATCTTGAAAAGTTGTATGCTGAACTTGACGAAAAATTTTCCCGTGATCTGACAGAAATAATTGCGACTAAAAATATCACTGAAGAAGGGCTTACTTCTTTACTTGTAATGGTTTCTTCATTAAAATGGCGATTACCCGTTAATGATGAACTGTTCTATGATAAAGATAGACAGTATACATACGATAAATTACCGATCTCGATAAAGGCCATAAATGATGATGGCTCTCAAAATACGGAGGCTATCGAGCATCTACTCAATTCTGAAATTTTCAACCGTACAAAACGACTAATCTTTCCGTTCTTACCATTCTATAATAATTATGAAATAGCAGAAGATAAATTATCAAAATTACATCAGAACAGCTATATTGATTCAAATGAGATAATTACATCTATCCTAGGAGATTCACCAATTATTGAAAGCAAACGTTCCGATATAGAAGATTTTGGGAACTTCATTTTACCTCTAGGTAATAAAGAAACTTTCATTTGCAGTGACTCGGGTAACAAGAAGGTCAACAGTATAGCTTTTTATGTAAATAAAGATTTAGCAATGTTTCATCAGGCAAAAAAGTATGTCGTCTGCTGTAATAAAGACCATCTTGCTGCTATTATTTATGCGTACCAAAATTTACATAGTGTAGGGCAAACAAATCTTATTCATGAACACATTTTCAAGTTTGTGTAAACATTACCTATTATAACTGAGCCGAGGTCGATAAACCTCGGTTTTTTTTCCTCTACAAATCCGTAAAGCACATTTACCCTCCCCATATCCTACCATAAAAGAGCTTCACTGGATATTCTTGAAAAAGACAAATTCCAAAATGCCTGTCTACTTCCAAAACATTGTTTTTCCATCTCTCTTTTAAGTGACTCTTAGGAGCCACGAGTTTTAAGAAAACAGTTTAAAATTCGTGCAGGTGATGCCTGTATTCTAATCTAATCAGCCATTTGCTCAATGCCTTTTCCAATGGCTTCCACATTATTTTTTATCCAAGAACCGGTATGCTGTTTTTGTCCCATTTCAAGAGCAAAGGTATTTCAGTGTTCTTAACGCAACAGCAAGATCATGCCCTCCGGGTTTGCAAAATAATCTCCACCCATACGGGTCGTATTTTTTTGACAAAACCTTGCTGCTGCTAAACACTAACCTTTTATGCTCGTGAAACGAAACAAAGCATACTCCGGCTCTTTACACGAATAAAAAAAATGTCAGAAATGAAAAATATCAGCATTGGAAATGGAAAAAGTGAAACGAAAACAAGCACCTCCTCTCATTGCCGAATAAATCAAATCAAAAAAAATCAAACAGGAATTTAACAACGTAAAAATCGAAAATCATGAACATCACAGGAAGATTGACAAGGGATGCGGAAGTACGCACAACGTCACAGGACAAACAAGTAGTAAACTTTTCAGTAGCAACAAACGACAGCTACAAAAACAAGCAGGGCGAACGCATAGAGCAAACCACCTATTTCGACTGCTCGTACTGGATAACTCCCAACGTAGCCAGACTACTCACAAAAGGCACACTGGTAGAACTAACAGGCAGAGTAAGTACAAGAGCGTGGACAGGAAATGACGGAGAGCCAAAAGCAGGACTGAATTTTCATACCTCACAAATCAAACTGCACGGAGGTAGCAGGAAAACAGAAACCGTACAGGCTACTAATAA
This sequence comes from Soonwooa purpurea, assembly GCF_053891095.1. Classification (NCBI taxonomy): domain Bacteria; kingdom Pseudomonadati; phylum Bacteroidota; class Flavobacteriia; order Flavobacteriales; family Weeksellaceae; genus Soonwooa; species Soonwooa purpurea. The sequence goes on along the minus strand of NZ_JBSSMA010000008.1, from coordinate 16,524 downwards.
TAACAAAGGTAAGGTTACAGCGGAGCAGACCAAAGACGACCTACCATTTTAACAACAATCAAATATTCATTTTTCAAACTTTTAAAATTTCAATATCATGGCACATAATATCAATTTCAACAGCAAGACAGGACGTTACTCATTCTTTAGTGTAAAGGAAAAAGCGTGGCACGGTTTGGGGCAAATCGTACAGGATTATCCGACAAGCGAGCAGGCTATCAGACACGCAGGGTTAGATTATGAAGTGGTAAAATCTCCACTCTTTACCAAAGGTTCGGGTATTATCGAAACCACTAACGGCATAGAGATAGGCAGTAGCGAACTGGAAGTACATAACTATTTCGCCAACATACGCACCGATAACAATGCCGTATTGGGTGTGGTGGGTAAAGACTACCATATCGTACAAAACAGGGATGCTTTTTCATTCTTTGACAGTATTGTAGGCGGTACAGACGGTATTTTATACGAAACCGCAGGAGCTTTAGGTAATGGGGAACGCATTTTTATTACAGCCAAATTGCCGAGTTATATCCGTGTGGGCAATGGCGATGATGTGACAGAAAAATACATCTTCCTAACAACTTCGCACGACGGTAGCGGAAGTATTACAGCCGCTTTTACACCTATCCGTATCGTTTGCCAAAATACCTTAAACGCTTCTTTGCGTAATATGAGCAATGTGGTACGCATCAAGCACACCGCAGGAGCAAAACAACGTTTGGACAATGCTCATAAAGTTATGGGATTGGCTAACCAGTTTAGCGACCAGTTAGAGGGTATTTTCAATGAGTGGACGAAAGTCAAAGTATCAGACCAAGAGGTTAAAAAGCTAATCCAACTGGCACTTTGTCCGAATAAGGAAACATTGGAATTACTGAAAAAAGGTGCGGAAGATGAAGTTTCCACCGTATTCAAAAACGTGGTTGAAGATGCTTTTGCTTATGCAATGGTAAGCGATACCCAACAAATGGACACCACCAAAGGCACATTGTTCGGGGCATATAATGCAGTAACAGGCTACTATCAGAACGTAAGAAGCTACAAAGACAACGAAGCCAAGTTACAGAGTATTGTAATGGGCGGTACTGCTCAACTCAAATCACAGAAAGCATTTGAACTGTGTACCTCTTTTCAGAAAGTCGGTGAAGAGGTTTTTCAACTTAATTAATTACACCACAGGCTACCGCCTTGCAAACGGTGGTAGCCTTATATTATTAAACATGAAAGTAACGGATTTGAACGGATGCTCTATCGAAGTCACTGACCTTGATGAAGCCATAAAGATTAGCAAACGGTACACTGGTTACAGACACGAGGACGAAAGTTTCTCCGAGTTCGACAAAAGACAGAACGCTTATTGGACAGATATGTACAATAAACTGACAGCAAAGAAAAAACGATTAGAGGACAAACAAAAAAATTAGAACGATGAATACAAATTTTTTCAATCAGATACAGCAGTTGGACTTTACAGGAGTATTGCAACTGAACATTTCAAAGGGAACAGAAACCAAGCTAATAGTATCGGTTATGCTTAACAATGATGAGTGCGGAGATAACGCCAAAAACCTTATTCCACCCCTTACATTCAATGCTACCGCACAGGAGTTTGACGAGGGATTTTTTGAGCAGATAACCGCACCAGTACAAACCGTTTCGGGCATGATGGTAGATATGGAAAAGTTTCTAAAACAAATGGAGGAAGTCAAAAAGCAATCGGCAATGGAAAAGGAAAAAGCCGATAAGGAGAAGAAAGAAAAAGAAGCCAGGGACAAGAAGTATAAAGAAGCTATGGCAAAGGCTGACGAATTGGAAAAAGAGGGCAAATTCCGTGAAGCGTGGATGAAAGTGCCGAACCCTGCCGATTTTCCCGACTATGCCGATGCCATACGCAAACGCAAAACTTCACTATCGGACAAATTTGCCACACCGAGCCTTTTCGGTGCAACAGAAGAAACAACACCCGAACCGATACAATCGACTGTAGTTACAGAGGATTACCCCATTGATGAAGCAGGTGAAGAAGAATAAAAGTGTTAACCAAAAAATTAAATGTTATGTTATTAGCAACGCAATTACAACGAGTTTTCATATTAAATAACAAGGGGCAGGAAATTAAACTGAACGACCCCGAACCGCAATGGAGTGTACAGGCAGTAATGAATTTTTATTCCAATACATACCCCATTCTGACCACCGCAAAAGTATCAGCACCACAAATCAAAGACGATACCGTACAGTACCGCTTTGAAAGTGCTATGGGAACAAAAGGTTAAACCAAAACAGTAAAACAATGACTTATGCAACGACATACCGTATCGGGAACATTCCAAATGCCCCAAGAACCCAAGCAAAAGCAATTACATCGTCAGTTGAGCGAGTTCGCAAACTGGATGCAACGACCGAAAGACGCAAACGAAATCCAAAAGGACAAACAAAAGTCTGTACCAGTAACTATGTTGCCAATGGTTTTCTAAGAACTTCGTTTCTCCCAAGACTGGAAGAAACGGAAACTGTACAGGCTTGCAGGGATAATATCAAAATGGAAAGGGATTTTTATCGTTCCCTTTCTCAATTAGCAGAGCATTACGGTATCATTCCGAAACCAACGCAGGCTTTAGGATATCCGTACAATATCGCATTGGCTTTAAAAGATATAGAAGAACAGTTAAAACTTAAAGTAAGCGATTGGGAAGAAATCAAACTGATACAGGATAGTAAGAAAGTGTTTTTTACAAGTGAGGAAAGATATAATACAGGTGCAACGCTGTATTATATTCCTGTAGTACCCTTATTTCGTTGGTTGAAAGACCCAAAGCGAAAACATACCGCTCAACTGCTTATATCGGTTTGTAGTTATCTGTACCACATTGCCGACATTCCCTATTACAGACAGGAAAGCAGTTATCTGTACTGGATGTATGAGATGCATAAAGATTGGGTAACAGAGGACGATTATGGAGAAGACACAGAAACCTATCTTAGTGAATTTGCACAAGCGGAATGGATTGGCGACCGTATGGAACAGAAGATATATAACGAAGCCAATTTAAGGCTCTTTAAAGACCGTTTAAACCGCTTTAAACCAAAAGATAAGATTGATGCTGATTGCTATAAAGTAGCACAGGAAGCCTATGCAATTTATGAGCAGTACCCCAATGCAACCGTCTTCCGCAATGCCCGACCAAATGGCGAAGCCAACGAAGAAGATATGGAAAACATTATATCTATGGAGAAATATGTTTCCTTCTGTGCAGATGGTACAGGGTGGCTAATGGATAATGTAGTAGAATCTGTAAATAACGAATTACAGGAATACGGACAGATGGAAGAACCGATTATTATCAAACGGTTTGACGGAAGCGATATAACCGCCAATACATTGGAGTTTGAAAACCGTTTGTTACCGATGATAAACGAACTGACCTACATTTTAAATAATTTTTAAAAACAAAACTATGAACGATATAACACAGGATTTCGGAATGCTGTACTATCCAAAATCAGCATTGGTATTTTATCAGACTACTGGAAAGGGTAACGATACTTATGTAGAGCATTTTGATATGGATAAAAACGGTATGCCCATTAATGCACACCCTTTGACCGTAAAAGAAGCGAACCAATTGGCAAAGGCTTTGAAGACCGCCAAAGAGGAAAAAGAACCGCTATTGAAACCGCAGGGAGTATTGAGCAATCAGGTTTTATACTTTGAGCCGACAGGAAACAAAGTGGTTTGGTTTACCAAAGCCACACAAAGGGAAATGTATTTTATTGAAAGTCTGGGAATACCCAAAGGCAAAGCCAATGTACCGCCTATGCTGTGGGTAGCGAACCGAAGCGGTTTAGCCGTTTTCGCTTTAATAAATGGCAGAAGACCTACGATAAAAACAAAGCTTTACAACGCTCCTTTTTTTAATGTGTACGAGGACGGCAATGTATGTATGGGTACAGTAGATGTACGCATAAAGAAAACCGCTTCATTGGAAGAATTTACAAACAAATGGGAAGGCTTTTTCTTTAACAGTTATTTCAGTCATTTAATGCACGGTCATAACCCGATAAAAGGAAATTGCGTAAGCCTTTGGGAAAATTTAATTGCCACAGGCGAAGCTTTTCCAATGGAAGTATTGACAAAAAGTAATCTAACCTTAAAAGACATATTGCGATGAATACCGAAAAAATAAAAGTCCATTTTACGGACAATAGTTTAATAAATGCAACCAATCCTATATCGGTAAACCTTATCGGTGCAGGTGGTACAGGCTCAAAGGTTTTGACCGCCTTAATGGAAATGAACCATAGTTTGATTGCGTTAGGTCACGCAGGATTGTCCGTTCGCCTTTGGGATGATGATGTTATTACGGAAGCTAATTTGGGCAGACAGCGTTTTGCAGAATGCGAAGTAGGATTGTATAAATCTGCTGCTCTAATCAACCGAGCCAACCGCTTTTCAGGTACAAATTGGAAAGCCGAAACGCAGAAGTTTGAAAAGGACAGTTTGGGCAAACTTCCCGAAAACGCACAGGCTACTATCTTTATTACCTGTGTAGATAGTGTAAAGGCAAGATTTGGTATTGCTGAAATATTAAAAGCACTGGATAACGGAAAATATTATCATCATAAACCAAAATACTGGTTGGATTATGGTAACAGCCAATATACAGGACAAGTATTGTTATCAACTATTGGAGATATAAAACAACCCAATTCCGATATATATGAAACGGTAGCTAATCTGCCAATGGTTACAGATGAATTTGGTGCTTTGTTAAAGCAGTCCGAACAGCAAGACGATACACCAAGTTGCAGTTTAGCTGAAGCATTGGAAAAACAGGATTTATATATCAATTCGTCATTGGCTCAAATGGGTAGTTCTTTGTTATGGGGTTTATTTCGTAATGGATTGACCGAATACAGAGGTTTTTTTCTCAATCTGAAAGATTTTAGGTCACAGCCTATTCCAGTCGCCCGATAGCCAAAATCGGGCCGCAAAAAGACACTCCCTCCGATGGTCGGGGCAGTCTTTTTGCATTTAAGCGGTACAACCCCTTTGCCAAAATGTAAGGCTACGCACCGTCCTCACTTCACATTTTATCAAACAGGTTGCGATCTGTTTTTGAAGGGATATTCCAGTATCCCTTTCGTTGTTTTAGCGAACTTCTTTTCTTTCCACATCTGCGACCAAAGAAAAGAAGCAAAAGAACGCCGCTTGGTTATTATTGGTTTTTACCTTAACGATTCCTAGTGATATTTTTATTTGAGTAAATTTGCTAGTAAATACAATGTATGAATAACTGGCTATAAAGAATGCTCATTGCGTTCGCTTTAGAGTTAAGCATAATCTTAACAGTGACCGTACCAATCTGAACCGTTAGAAAAATGGACGACAATATCCCTTTTGTTATTTTTACAGTTTAGTTTAAGCAGTGTCTGTTAGGCAACTTTAATTTATATTTTTGTAATAAAAGGATATTTAATAGATAATTTACATTGAATGGAAAAATTGATTATAGCATTAACCGAATTAGAAAAGTTAAAATATGTTGAACGTGGTACCAATGTAAAGGGAAGAAAAGAAAGTACAGCAGAACACTCTTGGAGTTGTTTGCTGATTGCGGATATTCTAATCGATTATGTTGAAGAACCATTAAACAGATTAAAAGTTATTGAGTATTTAATTTACCATGATATTGTTGAAGTTTATGCAGGAGATGCCAAATTCAATAATCCAGAGGAAATGAAACTCAAACATCAAAAAGAAGAACAAGCATTAGAAAAAATCAAAACACTTATTCCTAATAAATTAAGATTTGAAAAAATTGTCAGTGAATATGAAAAAAGAGCCACACGAGAAGCTGAATTTGCTAAAGCTGTTGACTGTTTAGACGCCTGTATTAGAAATATTAATGATGATACTAAATCTAATAATGATGGATTTACAGAAGTCTTAATAAGAAATAAATATTTGCCACATGTGTCAAAGTTTGACATTACAAAAGAATTATTTGAGCATTTAATACACCGACTGCAAGTATTAAATAAATTATAATTACTATATTTTGTTTGATAAAGATGCAAATCAAATTTTCTTTTGCCTTGTAAATACTTTTTTTCTTTCCACATCTGCGACCAAAGAAAAGAAGCAAAAGAAAGTCGCTTGGCTATTATTGGTTTTTACCTTAACGATTCCTAAGGATATTTTTATTTGAGTAAATTTGCAAGTGAAAACAATGTATTGATAGCTGACTATAAAAAATGCGCTTTGCTTTAATAGATAATAATCGGACAGAAGCTCAACCGAAACTTAACGGATTGTGTTGTTGTTGTTCGAAGCCAGTTATTGCAAAATGTGGTACACGAAAAATATGGCATTGGGCACATAAAAGCAAAACGGATTGTGACAATTGGTGGGAACCAGAAACAGAGTGGCACCGAACTTGGAAAAACAATTATCCATCCGATTGGCAAGAAATATCTTTGTTTGATAATGGAACAAAAGAAAAACATATTGCTGATGTTCGTACCGCTCATAGCCTCGTAATAGAGTTTCAACATTCGAACATTAATCCTCAAGAGCGAACTGCACGAGAACAGTTTTATAAAAACATGGTTTGGATAGTGGATGGCACGCGACTAAAAAGAGATTATCCTCGTTTTTTAAAGGAATGGAAAAGAGACGGAATTAGTGAAGTGCATCAAACTGAAAAGTCGGGGATTTTTGAGGTTTGTTTTCCAGAGTTTTGTTTTCCAGAAGCTTGGCTTAAAAGTTCTGTACCTGTAATCTTTGATTTTCGAGGAAACAGTTCAATAGATGATACAGAAGATTTACGAAATAATCTTTACTGTTTATTTCCACAGGTTGGTAGACATGCAAAAGTTGCAGAAATCTCACGTAAAGCTTTTTTGAATACAACCACAAATGGTGAATGGACTTTGAGAGTTCAGGAATTCATAAATGAATTTAGAAAGCAAGACCAAATAAAAGAAAGAGAAAATCGACAAACATTGTACTCATCAAATAGAGGAATATATTCATGGAGAGGAATTCCAATTATTGGATATAGAAAGCGTAGACGAAGATTATAAGCATTCCAGCTACTAACATGCAATTTGGCAAAAGAGCAAAGTTAAGAGCAATTTAAACGATTCGGCTCCCTATTTCGAAAAAACCACTTGCTTTTTGTTTTTCTTTTTTTAATTCAAGATTCATGAATCATGATTCATGATTTTTATCCGTAAAAACCATTTTCGGTTCCTCTTTTTTGTATTTTAGCAAAAACGAAAAATGGTTCTGCTAACGCAAGTGCAAAATTGAACGTTCGATCTTATAAAGTTCACTCTTTTGCAAGGCTATGGCTAGTTCCCTTCAATACTATTTTTAACGATATGCCCAAAAATTATACATTTGAAATTAGAGAAACTTTTGGAAAGAAATATTTAAAAGTATTTCTAAAAGATGGAATTGATCCTGAAAATATTGCTAATCATTTACAACAATTAGCCTCAGTACATAAGTCAAATGTTACGAAGCAAAAAAGTGGTAATATTGACTTAACAATATATCCATCAAAATTATACGAAATAGAAGAAACACAAGATGAAGTCGCTCTAACACTTGAAAACTATTTTAATGGTTCTCCTGTTGATCCGCAATTCGTTGACCAAACCGTTACTGGCGTCAGTGAAAAAGCATTTTACCAAGTTATTGATTATATGAATATTCTCGGTAAAAATTTAGAAGGTTTCAAATCTCTTAATGTTCGTTTTGATGAAGAAAGATACAGAGATTACTTTATTCCTTTCTTAAACTCTATTTCAAAGAATCATTCTGCTAAAGGTGAAGTTTTTAATAGAAACGGAAAAACAGATATTTTAATGTTCGACAATAATGGGAATAATCTTTTTATTGCAGAGTGTAAATTATGGAAAGGTGAAAAGTACCTAATTGATGGGTTAAATCAGTTACTATCAAATTATGTGAATTGGAGAGATGAAAAAGTTGCTTTGGTAATTTTCAATCGTGATACTAAGAATTTTACCGATGTAATAGAAAAATCGAGAAACGCAATATTAGCACATGAACTGTGTGAAGGTTTGGTTAATCAAAGAGCACAAACAAATTTCACTTTCTCGTTTAAAAATCCGGATGATCCAAATAAGAAAATATTGGTTGAGTTAGTGTTATTTAATTTTGCGTAAGTAATACAGATAACAGTGCTTTTTTAACCACCAATTCTCACAGTACGGGCTTTAGTATTAGTTATATTCGTCGAGTAATAAATCCAAAATATCATGCTGACATATAACGAAATTATCCAATTAAAAGACAAGTTGGAAAATAATGAAATCACATTAGAAATTGCAAAATCACAATACTGGATTGATTTCAAAGGTGGACAGCGATTGTGGCATTCTAAAGATTGGAGAGAAAGAAGAATTGAATTCATTAAAAATAATTGTGAGATATGTAATAGTACAGAAACATTAACACTTCAACATTTTTCTCATCCAACTAATTATTAAGAATATATTACAGAGATAATAAGAGCATATCCCAAGAATACATCGGTGCTAGTCCAGATGTGGAAAGAAGTAAATTCAGTAATCTACTGTGGGAATTTAAAATCTTGTTCAATTTTTCTACTTAATGCATTATTCCTTATTGTTTTTTTTTAAATTAGCCTAAGGCATTAAAATGCTATCTATGTTTCAGTTAAATTGATGCGTTAATAGCTTGTCGATCTTTTATTAGATTAAACCAAATTAACGTAAAAAATGCATTTAGCTTATATAAAGATTGAAAACTACAAAGGAATTGAGGTAATTGAAACCGAATTTGATCCAAAACTAAATATTATTATTGGTGAAAATGGATGCGGTAAATCAGCTGTTATTGATGCCATACGTTTACTATACAATATTGGAGAACCTATAAGGGAGTTATCAGTTTCATCCGATGATTTCCATCAAAAAGCAATCGACAATGATGGTCATAAAACACTTAATAAATCTACCCTAATAACCATTACTTATATTTTTAAAGGATTATCTACCGCTCAAAAAGGAGGGTTTTATGAATATATGGTAATTGATCCCAATAATATTGAGGAAGATTATGCTAAAATATCCATCTCTTATGAAGAAAAAGACGGAAAATATCCATATTTCACTTATAATACCGGAAATATTGATGGTCAAAAAGCAGACTATAAAACCTTCGAACTTTTTCAGCATTATTATTTAGGAGCTTTAAGGGATAGTACCAAGGATCTGTTGAGTACTAGAAATAATATTTTGGGCAAAGTTATAAGACGATTTGTAAAGAGAGAAAAGTCGGAATTGCAAATAGAACAGATAATAAAAGATGCAAATTCTCAGCTGTTAGAACGTGATGAAGTTAAAAATACGCGAGATGGTGTTAACACGAATCTCGAAAGTATTTTTAAGAGAGTTATTGACAATAAAATCGGCGTCAGAATTGAGGAAGCAAAAACAGAATATATAGTTAATGCAATCAAACCTTATCTTCCACATAATAGAGCTACTTTGATGGATGAGGGGTTTCATTTATGGCAAAATAGTTTAGGATTGAACAATCTAATCTATATAGCAGTTGTTCTAGGTGATATAAAAGAACAGATTAAGGATAATGGCCTACCTCATTTTGCACTTCTAATCGAAGAACCCGAATCTCACCTTCACCCACAATTACAGCTAAGCCTTTATAACTTTTTAAATAATGCAAATGCGACTGAAAACAGCCAGCTATTTATAACTACCCATTCACCAACGTTGACTTCAAAAGTACCCCTTAAAAATCTTATTTTATTAGATTGTGGTAAAGCAACAAAACTGGATAAACAATTTCAAAATAGAGAATCTGAAAAAATAATTGAAGATACTACTAAAAGCAAAGAATTGTTGGATACAGATTTTGAGAATAGAATGAAGAAACTTCAGAGGTACATTGACGTAACCAAATCTCAGCTTCTATTCGCAAAATCCATTTTATTCATTGAGGGAATATCAGAGGAACTTTTGATATCAGCATTTACTCTTTTAGAGGACTATAAACTTGAAGATTACCGGACGGAAATTGTAAACGTAAAAGGAACTTCATTTTATCCCTTCCTTTACCTTTTTAATCACTCAGATGTACTGAAACGAATAAACAAGCCTATTTCCATCATTACAGACGATGACAGGTTTACTGACTCAAAAAAATCTGATTATAGCTTTAAGAATTTGATAAATGATACCACCGTGCTAGATCTTTTAGATGATTGTATCCAAAAAGGTAACGCTGTATCAAGAATTAGGAATTTAAACTCTGTTAAAAACAAGGCTGAAAATATAAAGATTTTTGAGTCATTTAAAACTTTGGAATATGAAATAGCATCGCATAACGTAAACAATGACAGAAGTGCTTTTAAGGACAACTTTTTAGTGAAGTATCTTGACATGATAGTAAGTGATAAAATCAGCAATATAGTCACATACATGTCAACGTTTCCAGCAGATTTGATGTCTGAACAGGAAAAAAGAAAAGTTGCGATTCTCTTATGGAAAACGTTCCCTGACAAAGCTGAATTTGCACAGGATTTCTCAATTCATTTAATTGATAATTTGGAAGAGGCAAAAGCCTCATTTATAGTTCCGGTATATATATTGAACGCGTTAACTCATTTAAAAAATGGATTGTAATGTATTATGAAAATGAAGAAAGACTGGCTTACTTACAAGCTAGAGGAAAAGTTATTTTAAATGCCTGTCCTGGAAGCGGAAAAACAACTACTATCGCAAAGAAGATATTAAATTTAGAGAATTTAAAAGAAGTTGGAGGGCATTCGGGAGTAGCTTGTTTATCATTTACTAACTCTGCTAAAGATGAAATCAATGAAGCCTATAGGAAACTGGCGGGTAAATCACTTCAATTCCCTAATCATGTATCAACTATTGATAGTTTTATAAATAAGTATATTACTCTTCCATTTTATAACCTACTTAATCGAGACTTTAATAGACCAAAAATACTCGACCACACAACGATCTTAGATGATATGTGGAAGACCACTTATGTTAAAAATGGCAAAACACTTGAAGGCTTACTAAGACCACTTAATAATCCAGAATACAAGGCAAAGAATAATCGAAGTATTTATCATCTATATCCTCCCAGTGAAATTAGAATTGAGCCAAATGGATCTTTTTCTATTAATGGAAATCAACCATCATCTGATAAAGTTGAAAAAGTTAATTTTGACAACTACTGTAAACTCATCAAGAATGCTCAATTTCGAAAAGGATTAATTTCAACTGGAGATTCAGCATTTATAGCCCTTCACCTACTGAAAAATAATCCTAAAATTTGCAGATGGCTTAGTTTAAGATTTCCTTTTATTATTATAGACGAGGCTCAGGACAATTCACTAATGCAGCATGCCATATTTGAAGAATTAGTGAAGCAAGGCCTTAACAATATTGAACTGATAGGAGATCCTTACCAAAGCTTATATGAGTGGCGAGATGCAAAGCCTTCTGAATTTTTAAGAAAGTACGAAAATGACGCAACATGGAACTCTTACGACTTAACTGATAACCGACGATCACCTCAAAGTATAATTGATATATTTTCAAAAGTTCGTCGATCAGATGATTTAAAAATCAATAGCGTAGATTGTGAAAATATAACGGATTCGATTGTAATTTATAAATATTCAAACGTGAATCATCAATTAATTATTAAACATTATGATGACTCTTGTTCAATGAAAAAATACATCAGTAGCTGTATTGTTGTTCGAGGAAATTCGTTGAAAGACGCATTGTTAGGAGCAAAAACAGAACAGAGACCTTGGGGTATAGACTTGCCAAAACAAATTATATATGCTAAAAATCTTTACACAAGTGGTGATATTAAAAATGCAATAAAAGAAATCAGAACCATTTGTATACCCCTAATGCATTCTGATGAGGCTGATTATCATTTATTGAAAGAGATTGAGAAAGAAAAAAGTATAGATCCTTACTTTAATTCATTGATGATTACTATTTTAGATGAATTACCAGCTTTTAGTAAAACAATTCAAGATTGGACAGCTGCTACTCAGCAGTTTTTAAAAAGTAAATTAGGCCTTAGCCATGAAGTAGATTTTAATCTACGGAGTCGAAAATCGAAATATTTAGAAAAATCTACGCTTGCTGAAACTGTAAGCCAACATTTTAAAAAATCTTTTTCTACGTTCAATATCCCCATCACTACGATACACCAAGTAAAGGGACAAACTTTGGATTCTATTCTTGTTTTTTTCAACGAAAGGAAACATAAAGATAATATCACATTTGATAACATATCAAATATTGACAATGGCTTTCCTGATGAAACCAAAAGATTAATATATGTGGCATTATCTCGACCAAGACATCTATTAGCAATGGCTTTCCCACATTCAGTAACAGATAATGAACTCAAACAGAAGTTCGGCAACGAAATCAGGATAATAAAAGAAGAAGAGTTAAATCAGTTATAATCTACATACAATATATGACAGAATTTGAAGAGGGCGAATTTAGAGGCCCATTATTCAACCAGCTTGAAAAAGGTAGTAATCTATTATGGGAACCAGGACAGGTCTTTGAAAAAATAGTAGGCATTGATAGAGCCTCGCTATGTATTAACGATTATTTATGGAACTTACATGGATTTAGCTCTCCCCTAGGTGGTTTATCACTTCACAGAAGAAAGTTTAGATATATTTGGAATACATCAAAACCTAAAAAAATATTACCTGATTTCAATCTAAATCTCTTCATACAAGCAAAGCGTTCCGATTATTCATCGAGATCAAAAAAAGGTCTTAAACCGCACATTAAAGGAGCACACTGGTATTTTGAAATTACACCTCACCAACAGACTGCTCTAGAATTGTTAGAGAAGGAACTTGGTACGGATGCCTTAGTTATATATGCAGCTCCAGTATTCCACAAACAGCAAGATCTTTACAATCATACTTCTGGGCAGACTATTGTAGCAAATTCTACATTTCCAAAAGTATCCTTACTTAGAGGTCATAAAAAATGGTACTTTGACAGAGGTGGTATAAAAGGTGTAGCAAATCCTGAGTATGAAAGCTTTGATCAGGAGGATCTTTTATCACAAATTGAAGATATGAGAATACAGAAGGGACAATTTGTTTCTGAAGGAGCTTTGTCTAATCTGAGTAAATTGTCACGTGCTGTTAGGAATGTGGCCGAAATTCAATCTGGTAGTTTTCTCGCAACACAATTTGCATATGAAAATGAATTACTTGATGATTTCATCTACCAATATGATGTTGAAAACTATCGAGAAACTAAAGACTATTTGCAGGTAGAATTATTTTCTTTTTTATGGAAATTGAACTGGTTGACGTTTTAATAATAAGTTCCGTTTATGAAAAAAAATATAAATCTCAATAATCTAATAGGCATTCCTAAGATTTATATAGATAAGCTTGAAAAACATAAAAAAACCTTTTTAGACAACGAGTTCTTGGAGCATATCTTAGAAGGTAAAGAGATCAATCAGCTGGTAAAGGAAATCAATGAAGTTTGCCTTAAAGCGAGTATTTATGGTTTTCATTACACGAGAGCAATTCCAGAGCATATTATTGAACAGGGGCTTAGGTGTAGAACCGGCGAGGAGATAAGACAATGCTTTATCAATAATCACGGCAACTTACTTTCAAGTAATGAACTGGAAACTGTACTACAAGCTTGGAACAAGCACTTTGATTATAGACAAAAAGAGTCAAGAGATAATTATTTATTCTTTAATTTCACAACTTCTGCTCTTTACAATGGCGGTGCAGAACCATTGCTGGTGAATTTTGGAGGAGAACAAATTTATATGCCAATTTTCGAGATGGATTCTATTTCTGCTAAAATAAATAATTTAGGAATTCCCATGATTCTTAAATGCACACTAAACCCAAATAAGATAAATACATTCTATGAATATCCATGGGGCAAAATAGCTGTATCTACATTCCATGCACTATGTAATCCAAAAGCATGTAGATTAGATCAGGACGGTTACCAATCTATTAATGTGCAACCTACTGAAATTGAGATGTTTTATTATGATAGTTCCCAAGATTTTCGATTAATTTAAAGGAATTGAAAACATTTTTACCGTCTACACAGAATCAATAAGAGCCTTTTTTAAATCATCTATATCAGTACCAAGTAAGAAATAGCTTAAAAAACCAATATCAATTATATCTTTTGCGATTTTTTCATCATCAATATCACTATGTGCGATCAGTTGAATAGTTGGATAAAGGTTTCTTAATTTTTGAAGTTGCTTTAATATACTCTTATCATAAAAATCAAGATCAATAATACAGATCTCTGGTAATTTTTTGATCACTTCTAATTCAGATATTGCGTTTTCAATGTTTTCAGTTTGGAATAAAATTTCAAATTTTGCACTTAATAAATCAGTACATATTTTATCTATTATCGGACTTTTGTCATTGATAAATGCAATCGAAACTTTGTCTTGTTTTGTGTCAGTATCCATATCAAATTATTTATTCGATTAAGTAGAGTACTGCAAAAAAAAGAAAGTGCAGGCCACTACAACTTATCGATACTGAGGCACTGGTATACCCGACAACGAATAAGCGAGCGCCCACACCTATAGCGTGAGCGTTCCTACTTATTGTCTTGTCGTCTTAAAAATTACCAGTTTTCAGTACCAAGACTTAAAGCAAAAACACTTTAAGATTTTTATATTTTACTAAGCAAAGATAATAATGTTCACAATGTTATACAACTATCAAAATGCTTATTCAGCTTACAGATTATTATTTATTCATCACATAGTTTTGTTCCAATACGTTCGCAATATCCGATTGCTTAAAAATGATTTTGCCCCCAATCTGAACGAAGGGCAAAATTTTATCGTCCCGGTACTGTTGTAAAGTGCGTTTACTTATATGCAGTAACTTACACACGTCCTGTCCTGACAGGTATATTTCACCGTTCATTACTGGCCGGAAATTTTGCAGTATCAACTCTATATTTTCCCTAAGCTCTTCCAGTTTTTTTCTGTGGGATGCCAGTTCCATAGCATCATCAGTCAGTAGTTCCATGTCTTTCCTCTTTAATGCTTTTATTAAATTCCAGCAAAGCCTTTACATCTGACAGCTTGAAATAGTTCTTTCTGTTGAGTTTGGAATAAGGTAATAAACCTTTATCCTTATAAGTTTGCAATGACCTTTTAGTGATATTTAGCATCAAACATACTTCCTGATTATCCAGCCACTTTTCTTCTTTGAAAATGGATGCATATGCCTGACTTACCGTCTGAGTAAGTTCAAGCATATCATCTAACTCTTGAGTTAGACTTTTAAAAGCCGATTTTTGTATCGCGATTACTTCCATAACTGTTCTTCATTTTGCTGTGAACAGTGAATTTAATAAGGATAATTACTCTTATACTTTTGGAAGGTTTGTTTGGCTATGAGAGGTAGATTTTGGCTTATCGCTGTTGTATAGAAGTATTAGATTTTAATCTTTCAGATTTATCTTTATCTTTTTTTGACCCGTAGTATGTAAACAGAAATAAAATGCCGAATATGATAAGTACGATGCTTGCTAGTTTTCCTATACGTTCAATAAAAGAAATTACAACAGACTTTTCATAACTTGAGAATCCCTCTGCTCCTGTAGAGCTTCTTCTATAAAATTTGCGACGATTGATCCAGTAACGAAGACCAAGCCCAAAGACCAATGCTATTATACCTAAAACCAATGTTTCCATAATCAATCTATTTCAATATCATGAAGATAAATTTAGCAAATATTGATGAAACCATATACAAATTAACAGTAAATAAAAAACGACCTACCGAAAGGTAAGTCGTTGTAAATTGAATAGTTAACAAACCCTTTAATCACTACTATTAAACTGAAAACTTATCTGTTTTTCGTTTCCAAAGCTGTCAGATATCCATATATCGAAAGATTGGGATACCGTCGAGGCTGAAGTATAATACAACCGAAACTGCGTTTGTGGTAATTGGTACAAATCATTAGGCATATAAGGCGGTTCATTGTAGTAACGAAGTGCCCCCTGTCCGTCAAACTGAAAATACCGAATGTAGTAAGCGTTATTTCTGTAATTTCCTGTACGCTGTATTGTAACACGGATTTCCACAGTTTGACCATTCGCTACTTCAGAAGGAACTGGCATTACATTTACGTCAAATGGATAATCTTGTTGTATTTCCAGCTCTTCTTTATCGCAGGAGCTCAAAGTTATTGATCCTATCAGGATTGCCAGCAAAATATGAAGTGGAAACAATCCTATTCTGAATTTATTGAAAATTACTATCATAGTTTTACTGATTATCCGTTTATGCACCTGTTATATTCGCAATTACTAGTCTGTCAAAGAGTTTGTCTCCAAAATACCGTCTGTTTAATTTGTAAATAAACTCGTTGAGATACAACTGTAAGTATTTCCTTTTG